>CAJUTW010000001.1 GCA_910589335.1 uncultured Bacilli bacterium
ATAACATCAGGTCTTTCTTTTTTTGTGTCTTCCCCCAAATCATTTTACACTATCATATATATTAACAACTTGACAAAAAGTTGGGGGGGGTGGTATTATAGTTATTAGTATAAGTTAGTATAGGAGTTTGTAGGTATGAAAAATAAAAAAGTAGTAGTATTTGTATTAATAATTTTTCTAATTTTTTTATTAGGATTTTTATTGATGAAGAAATTTGATAGTGGTAAAGATATAGAAGTTATTAGTTTGAATGGAGAAAAAGTTAATGTATTAGATGGAGATATTTTAACTTATAATAGTGCAGTTACAATAGCTTGTGATAATTGTTTTGTTGATAGTAAGGAAGTAAGTAAGAGTAAAAAATTAACTGAAAGTAAAAAATATAAAATAAAAGTTAAAGATATAAAATTTTATTTAGAAATTGATAAAGACATTGATTTTAAAATAAAAGATTATTTTGGAAATGAAATACATAATTATTTGACTAATAAATTGCCTTTTATTATCGAAAGTAGTGAAGATATAAAATTAGATGACAAAAAATATGAAAAAGAAGGTGTTTATGAGGTTGGTAGTTATAAAATTAAATCAAATAAAAGAGAAAAAGAGATAAAAATTAATGAAATAGAAAAAAAGAATGAATATAATTTCTATTTTACAACAGGAACTTTATCTACTCTTTATAGTGCATTATTTTTAGCAAAAGATGATACTAATTCTTATGTGTGGTTTGCTAGAGAAAATACTTTAAGTTTAGATTATTTAAAAGAGATGAAGAATGTTACACCTTCTGAATATATAGGGAAGCCTGAAAAATTATCAGAAGAAGTTGTTACAGAAGTACAAAATTATATTAAAAAAATAATTGAAAAAGATAAAGATGCTTATTTTAATGTTTATGTTGATGAGATGCATTATTTCGTAGAAAATTCTTGCTTTAATACTTTAGGATTTGATTCAAGTAGAGTAAATATGATTTATATAACTGATGGTACTATTAGTTATGAGTTAGATTATTTACATAATAGTAAACCTGAAGTATTTGAACAAATTTTAAAAGAATATAAAAATATTACTAAAGATTTATTACAAAGAAAAATAGATATTATTCCAACAAGTATAAATTACGTAATACCAGCGATAAAAAATAATAATTCTAAGTATTATTTACAATATCCAAGTTATTTTGAAACTTTAAATAAAGATATTAGTGAAATTTATAAGGATATGAAATTTGATGATATTAATCCACCTAAATTATATGATAATCTTACTAATAGTCAAAAAAGAAAGTTTCAAAAATTGGTTGATTTTAATAAAAAAGAATTTGATGAAAAGTATTTTAAAGAAAGTGATAAAGAGTATTTAATTATAATAGGAAATACTCCTATGGATTATGGATATGGTGACGATGTTTTTAAAAATATGATTAAAGACGTTGTTAAAGAGTATAAAGATAAATATAATATTTTATTTAAACCTCATCCTAGAGCTTTACCTGATTTAGAGTATACAAGCTTTTTTGAAAATTTAGGCGTAGGAATATTACCTGGTAAAATGCCTATGGAAGCTATAACTTTTACTTATAAAGATTTAAAATTGGGTGGTTTTCCAAGTTCACTATTTTTATCAATTGATTCTAAAAATATGGAATTCTTGTTTTTAAGTGATAAAAAGGATGTTTTTGAACCTATACAAAGTATGTTAGATGATAAGTTTAGTAATGTTAAAATAATTAATCCTAAGGATTATAAGTAAAGGAGGTAGTTATGAAAATTAGAATTTTACTATTAGTATTTGCAATTCTTTTTACTACATTTTTTCCTTTTTTTAGTGTAGAGGCTGCTACTGCTCCAACTTATAATACTTCTATTAGAGGTACTAAAGATTATAATAGTTATAAAGTTACAAATACTGGTGATATGAAGATTTATTATGATAAAGAAGAAGGAGTGTCTTATGAATATAATGAAAACTTTAAATTATATAAAATAATTGATTATTATTATAATCCTACGACAAAAACAATAGTTTATCAGTTTACAACAAAATTTAAAGATTTTCTTTCTTCATCATTTTCAGGAGTTTCTGGTCATTTTACTGAAGAAGAGTATATGTCTTTAGATAATGGAATGGCAAATAAAGGACCTTTTACTCGAGATGACTATTTTGAACAACATAATGTAGTTTTTGAAGATCATTATATATATTATAGCTCTGAATTTTCTGAGTTAATGAGTAAATATGCGGCTTATATAAGAAAAAATAATATAAGTAGTGATACTGATCTTGATGGTAATTTATATCATGGATATTCATCAGGATATAATATAAATGTAGGAAGTTATTTAGTCTTGCCATCTAAAACTAATTATGTTTATGGGGTAATGGCTGATACTATTAAAGTCTCTTCTGATGGTTATGTTACTGATTCAGCGATATATGCGAAAGTTAGTAAGACAAATGTTACTTCAAATATAAATGAATTAACAAGTACTTCTATTTCTTTTGGAGATAGTTTTATATTAAAGGTAAGAGTAAATATTCCATATTATCCTAAAACAGCAACTAATTCTAATAGAGTGTTTAAGCTTAATATTAATTTTAATTATACTGGAATTGATTCAGATCCTGATACAAGACTTTATAGAATGTCGTACAAAAATCAATATTGGCAAGATACGACTGCTACTGGTATTGAAGCAGAGTATGGAAATTTTGAAGTTAATCTTTATGGTTCAGGAAATAATGTTGTAGCTACTGCCCATAGATATCAACATGGTTTTTATATTGATGTTATTGATCCTAGTGAGTTGATGATGGGAGGAAATACTGTAAATTTTGAAATTCCTTGTACTACAAATTGGTTATCAACTTTAGGTGGAGAAGGTAATTTAATTACTACCAATGCAGAGTTTAGTGAACCTTATTCTGATAAAACCTTTATTACTACAAGAGATTCAAAAGTAACAGTTTTTAGTTATGGATTGCAAATTACAGGAAATTCTGGAGCAAAATTTGAAGTTAAAAATGGAAGTAGGGTAGTAGGTAATATTATTATTGGAAGTGATGGAACAGGTAGTTTGCATGGAATTAAACAAGGTGATTATACTGTAAAGCAAACATTAGCTCCTTCTGGTTATGTTCTGTTAACTAGAACAGAAACTGTTAAGGTAGGACCTGGAGGTACTCAAGTTTCTGGAAAACAAGGATATTATAATGTTACTATGATGAATACAATACCAGCAGTTTTACCTTTTACTGGTAGTGTTGGAAATATATTATTTATTTTATTTGGATTTTTATTGATGATTACAGCTATAATTTTTATTATATTTTATAAAAAGCGTTATAGAGAAAAAATGATTAATGCTTAAAGTAGTACTAAAGTATTACTTTTTTTCTTTGCAAAGAGCAATTAATATAGTATAATACACAAAAACAGGTTTTTGGGAGGAATTATGGGTAAAGTTAAGGATTTTGATCAATTAGAAGAATATAAAGATTTAGATAGTGAATCTGAGAATAATAAAAAAGAAATGAGAGATTTTAATGTTAATTATATTTTAGTTTTAAAATTACTTTCAATGTGGTTTATTCGAATAGGTGTGATTATTGCTTTTTGTTTACTTATAATGTTTTTTATATCTGGAAATATATTTAATGGATTTATTTTTATATTTAGTCTTATAATTGCTTTTTGTTTTGGTTATTTTTTTATGTATTTATTAGATCAATTTATGATTAAATTTAGAAGGAACTAGAAGTATTTTTATATTTATAAAAGTTATAATGAAGAAAAAATAAAAGTAATAAATTTTACTTTTGTTTTTTATATGTAAATTAAAATTTACAAATGAAAAAAAGACGTCGGCAAACGTCTTTTAAATTTCAATCTAAGAGGCTACACCCCCTGAGGGTAGCCTCCAAAAAGAATAAAAAGGGGTTGGCTAGTGTGATACTAGCGACCAATTCGCCTAATTCCGAATTGGTAGTTCCTATACTAATCTAAAAGAGTATTTTTGTCAACAAAAAATAGAAAAAAATTGTTTTTTTTAAATATTTATTTAGATGTTAGAATTGGTATTTATATAAGGCGTTTGTTCTTATAAATAAAACTTATAATTATTAATTTTTTATAGTTATTTTTTTTATATTTAAATAAGTTAGTAAATATGTTAAAATAATGCTTATTAATTTTATCTAGTTAAATTTTATTGTTTAAAAAAAGGGGAAAGTATCATGGAAAAGGAATTATATGAATATAAATTAGATTTATTATATTATGGAATAAAAATTGATGATGAGTGTTTTAAAAGACTTATAAAAGGAAATAATAATAATAATGTTTGTTTTGATGATTATATTACTACTAGAGGTTTAATGTTGTGTCTTGATTCAAAAATATATGTAAGTACTGATATAAAAGAAGAATCACCTTATATTATTAGTTTTATTAATGATGATTATTTTTTAAGAAAGGGCGATTTATATATTTGTAATATAGATATTCTTCAGCCTCCAGAATTTGCTTTATATGAAGCTAGGCTTATTTCAGGAGATTTTGTAACTAATTATGTTAATGTTCATGGTGATAGATTAAGATTGCAACCAATAGAAGGATGTGCTTTTTTATGTAAATTTTGTAACTTAAATCAGAAAAAATATTTGTTGCATAGAATAGATGATTTAGAAGAAGCTTTCCAGTATGTTTTAAAAAATGTTAAATTTAGACATATTTTAATAAGTGGAGGTACACCTCTATATAGAAGTGAAGACTATGAATATTTAAATAATGTATATAAATTTTTTGGATTAAAATATGGTAAGAAGTTTCCAATTGATATTATGTTAGTTCCTAGAGGATTAGATATTAATAATAATGATGATATTGGATATGAAAATTTTTTGAAACAGTTAAAAGAGTGGAATATTACAGGTCTTTCAGTTAATTTGGAATTAAATAATGATAAATTAAGAAAAGAATATATTCCAAATAAAAATTCTTTGAGAAAAGAAAATTATTTTAATTTTTTAAAATTAGCAATAAAAATTTTTGGAAGTGAAAATGTTAGATCTTGTATTGTAGTTGGTCTTGAGAGTGTTCAAGATAGTCTTATTGCTGTTGAAGATTTGTGCCGAATTGGTTGTATGCCTGTTTTATGTCCTTATATTCCAAATGATTTGGAGACTAAAATGCCAAAACCAGAATTTATGAAAGAGGTTTTGATAGGAGCTAAAGCTATAGCTAAGAAATATAATGTTAAATTAGGACCATTGTGTGATTCTTGCAAACACAATACAATTTTTTATTAAAAAATGATAAATTTTAGTTTAAATAAATCTTGGATAAATTTTTTTAATGTGCTATAATATGCCAAGAAGGAAGTGGTATTGTGGCAGAATTAAAAGATGTAAAAGGTATTGGTCCTAAGGCTCTTTCTTTATTAAATAAAATTAATATTTTATCAATTGAAGATTTAGTTACTCATTATCCTTTTAGATATGATATTTTAGAAAGAAATGACTTATCTAAAGTTGAAGATGGTGAAAAAATTACAATTGATGGAAAAGTTGAAAGTGTACCTATTTTAATGAGATTTAAAGCAGGTTTAAATAAAATGAATTTCAGATTAGTTACACAATCTGGTGTAGTTGGTGTTTCTATATTTAATAGAGCTTTTTTAAAAAGTCAGTTGGGTGTAGGAGCTGGGATAACAGTTATAGGAAAGTTTGATAAGTCAAAGAATATAATAACAGCTAGTGATATAAAAATGGGGATTTTAACTAATAAAGTTAAAATAGAACCAGTTTATCATTGTACTAATGGTCTTACTAGTAAAAATATGTCTACATATATTAATATGGCCTTACTAGTATATGGTAGAGAAATAGCTGATTATATTCCTCAAGAGTATACTAAAAAATATAATTTTTTAAATAAGAAAACTGCATTAAATGTAATTCATAATCCATCTACAAGTGAAAAATTGAAAGATGTTACGATTAGACTTAAATATGAAGAATTATTTCAATTTATGTTTAAAATTAATTACTTAAAGCAACAGAATAAAAAGAAAAAAAATGGATTAATTAGAGAAATTGATAAGAAAGAATTGAATAAATTTATTAAAAAAATTCCTTTTTCTTTAACTAATGATCAGATGAAGGCGATAGATGAAATTATTAATGATTTAGAAGCGTCAAATAGAATGAATAGATTACTTCAAGGTGATGTTGGTAGTGGAAAGACAGTGGTTGCTTTTACAGGGATGTTTGCTAATTATTTATGTGGATATCAAAGTGCTTTAATGGCTCCAACTGAGATTTTAGCTACGCAACATTATAATAATTTAAAGGAATTTTTAAAAGATGAAAATATTAATATAGCATTACTTACTGGTTCAACTTCTAAGAAGGATAAACTTGAAATTTATAAGGGGTTAAAAGATGGTAATATTAATATGGTTATTGGAACTCATGCTTTAATTCAAGATGAAGTTGAGTATAATAATTTAGGTTTAGTTATTACGGATGAGCAGCACCGTTTTGGAGTTCATCAAAGGGCCAATTTACAGAATAAAGGAGTTAAGCCAGATGTTTTATATATGAGTGCTACTCCAATTCCAAGAACTTATGCTTTGACAATATTTGGTGATATGGATGTTTCTACAATTAAAGAAAGACCAAAAGGAAGACAGAAAATAGATACATATGTAAAAAAGAATAGTGAAATAAAAGATGTTTTAGAAATGATTTATAAAGAACTTAAAAATAATCATCAAATATATGTAATAGCACCTCTTATAGAAGAAAGTGAGAATTCTGATTTAACCACAGTAAATGAACTGAGAGAACAAATGAAACTTGCTTTTGGAGAACTTTATAAAATTGATATTGTTCATGGGAAAATGGCAAGTGGTGCCAAAGATTTAATTATGGAACAGTTTAAAGAAAATAAGATTCAAATACTTATTTCAACTACAGTTGTTGAAGTAGGGGTAGATGTTCCTAATGCTACTACTATTGTTATTTTTGATGCTGATAGATTTGGGCTTTCTACACTTCATCAATTACGAGGAAGGGTTGGTCGTGGTACTTCGAAAAGTCAATGTATTTTAATTAGTGATAGTGATGCAGAAAGACTAAAAATAATGGAGAGAGAAGATGATGGCTTTGTCATCTCTGAAGAAGATTTCAAATTAAGAGGACATGGGGATTTGTTTGGTACTAAACAAAGTGGTGATATGACTTTTAAAATTGCTAGTATTAAAAATGATTATAAGATTTTACTACAAGCTAAAAAAGATTCTAAAGAATATTTATTAAATAAAGAAACAGATGAAGAAGAACTTAAAAAAAGTTTAATAGCTTCAATTACGGAAGGATAAATATACTAAAAAAGTGTAAAGTAAAAAAACTTTTATAATTATAATTGACATTTGTAAGTTTATCCTATATTATTAAGATGCGTGGTACATAATATATCACGCCGATATCTCTAACGGTTTAATGTTAGAGTATATTCAACCGAACCCCCTGAAATCCTAGCCGAGAGGCTAGGATACTTTGTTTTATAAGGGTTTCTATAATCTTTTTAAAATTCTAACCACCCATCTAACTACCCATATTGGTGGTTTTTAAATAGTTTAATATAGTTTAAGTAAGTTTATTTATGGTATTTACAATATCATTTAGTTTATTTTTGAATATGTGGGAATACGTATTTTCTATTTTTTAAATTATGTTTCACTTCTTGATATAAATTATTTTGAGTAAGTGATACATATTCAATATTAAATTTGTTCTTTTTTTATCATAATTTCCTGTACCTTTTCTATCAGTCATTTCAACTCCAATATTATAAATATCAGCTTTCTTATAATGAGTTTCTACTCGTACAACTTGTTTGCCATCATACATTTAATTCCTCCTTTGCTCGAACTTCTTTAGAATAGAGGTCTTTTAGACCTATCTCACTAGGGCATAGCCCACGTGAGATTAGGGAGTTCCCTAATAACCCCTTTCTTGTTTTTTGCAAAACACCTAAACTAACGTAAAGGTGTAATGTTACAAACAAGATTAAATAATAACTATCGTTGATAATTATTATTTAATGAATTAGAAAAGGGGAGTCCTTTTCTAATTGTAAAAATATTTGCTATCGCCACTTTCATTGCTACGCAACAAAACGTGCCTCGCTCATTTTTTACATATAACTTTTTAATTAAAAGTTTAGTTTTTGATAAAAAGTACTTATTTTATAATAGTATACGAGAAATTTCGATTTTATTTTACTACCAATTTACTACTTTATATTGAGATTTCGTTTAAAAAAAAATATGTTATAATAATTGAAATATTTTGTTTTGATATTGCGTAATTAAAACATATTAAAAAGAAAAAATTATTTTAAAATAATAATTAAAAAAAGAGGAGTTGGTAATCGTGGAAATTGATATCGTAGATAAAATAGAGAAAAAATGTGAAATAAACTTAGATTGGTTTTATCATTCTATTTATTATGATAAAACTAAATATTCGTCTATATTAACTGAAGGAATTAAGTGCAATGAATTATTACATAGGACTGGGTGTGGTGTTTATAATGGAAAATATTATATAAGTTTATCGAAAATAACTATTCCAGATAATCAATGCTTCCGTTTTTATGCCACATTAAAACCATCCTTTATTATTGATGGTATAGAACCTATCAAATGTGTAAATATAGCTGAATATGAAAGATATATTGATACAAAAGACCCAAGGCGTATGGGAAACTACGATGGTGAATATCAATATTATTATTTTATTCAGCACACTTATATTATTGGAATTGTATATAATTTATTAGAAATGCAAAAAAGAAAAACTAAATTCAAAAGAGATCAAATAATAGAATTGATAAAAATAAATTCATTATTAGAAGAACTTGATATTGACATTCCTATATATGATTATTCTAGAAGAGATAAAGTACTAGTTCATGAAATTAATAAAGAAAAGATAAAATATTATTCAAAAAAATTTTATGATGATTAGAAATAAGATATTTCTAATTTTAAAATGGAGAATTATTAAAATTGAATGCTACATGCTTCATGCTACATAATAAGGGTAATACTATACCTTATTATGGCGAAGACTTTAGTGGCTACGCCACTAGTCTCGCTTACAAGACTATACCTCGATACTATGACATTGCATAGTAGTTTTTTAATATTTTAAATTAATACTTTAAAAACTTTCTGAAATTTACTACTGATTTACTACTTTTGAAAGCAAAAATATAAGAAATTATAATAATTTATAAAAATATCTTTTAAAATCAAAAATGACATAAACGCTTATAAATACAGGTTATAACGTTATTTAAGAACTTATAAAAAGATACTCACAAAAATGCAATATTTTTTAGAAAAAAGTTAACAAAAATTGCGATGAAAATTATTCATTTTCATCAATCGGTTCTTCATAATGAACGTGATATAATTGTTCATTTGCATTTCTATTTTTTGTTATAAAAAGTCCTTCACGTTTTAATAAATCTAAATTTGAATTTAATAATCTACCAAACTGTTTAGGAGTTAATAATATATTTGCTTTGTTGATAATCTCATTACAAGTGAAGTCAAAATCTTTTTTATCAACAGCATATTTTATAAATAAAACTAAATTATAATTTATTTCTTCATCATCAATTGGATTAATAACGTTAAATATTTGATTAGAAGTTTTTTTTAAATGAATATCTTGTTCTGAAAAATCTCTATTGATAATATTTAATCTAATCAATGATTTATCGTTTTTATTTTCTATTAAAGTCAGTTTTCCGTCTACCACTGCATCAAATGCAGTACTTCCTAATATTTTTCCTTGTTTATTTAAGTGATGTGTAAATAAGATTGTTACATTATATTTTTCACATATACTTCTTAATTTTGGAAGTAATTTCTGACCTATATCTTGATAATTATTAATGTCATAATATATTCCTAAATTAGTGTCTTTTAACATATCAATAATTACTAATCTTCCATTTTTATATTTAGAAAATTCCATTAAATCAACCTCAAAATCTAATATACTTACTTCGCCTTTTCCATTTCTATCTATTACAAAAAAAGATTCTTTTGGAAATGAAAGACCAAGATTTTTTATTCTTTCTTGTATTTGATCAAAGTCTGATTCTGTGCTAATATAAAGTACGGGAGAGGGTATAGTATTATGTCCTAGAAATTGCGTACCATTAGTGATTGAATTGGAAAGTTGTAGGGAAAACATAGACTTTCCAACTTTAGCATTTGATACTAAGCAATATAGCCCTTTGTACTTCATTATTCCAGCAAGAATCTTTTCAATATGGATATGAGTCTGTTTATGGTAAAAGCAAGGAATTAATTTTGCCAGAAAAAGATATTGATAATTCATTAAATAATCCTAAATGTCATGCTTATGAAATGATAGATGATAATAATGAAATTCTTGGAGGTGCTATTGTAGAAATAAATGATAACGATGTTAATCATTTAGATTTCCTATTTGTTAGAGTTGGTATTCAAAGTAAAGGTATTGGAGAGGCAATATGGAAAGAAGTTGATAACATATATTCAAATACAAGGCTTTGGAAAACTTGTACTCCATATTTTGATAAAAGAAATATTCATTTTTATGTAAATAAACTAAAGTTTAAAATAGTAGAATATTTTAACGAAAAACATCCTGATTCAAAAATGTTAGAGGACATTTTTGAAGAAGATAATGGAATGTTTGAATTTGAAAAAGAAATGAATGAATAGTAATTTAGCAGTGAGGTTTAGTTGTGAAAAAAGTATTAAAAATAGGATTATACATAATATTAGGAATAATGGGTTCTGTTATAGTTACATTATTATTTATAATGCTATTTAGTTTTATTTGTTCAACTTGTATTAAAACTGACGAAGAATATATTTTTGATGATATAAAAGACAGAACTAATGTTAGTTTTAAAGCTTGCAATATTATAAATGAAAAAGATACACATGGCGGATTTCTTGGAGATGGAAAAAAGAGTGTTATATATCAATGTGATAAAAATTTTAACACAAAAAATATAAGAAAAAAATGGAACAAACTTCCTTTAAGCGAAAACTTAAATATCTATTTATATGGTGATGCAGTAAAAAATGGAATAACTTATCCTAAAAAAGAAGAAAACGATTATGTAATTCCCAAAATAGAAAATGGATATTATTATTTCATAGATAATTATAGTTTATACTATAAGGATATTGATAACATATATAGCGACGAAAAAATATTGGATATGGGAAGATCACATAATTTTACATTAACTGTTTATGATATAGATAAAAACTATTTATATTACTATGAAATTGATACTTAAGAGGAGTTTAATTATGATAACTTATAGAGAGTTTAAAGAAATAATGGATAAAACTTCAGACGGTTGTGAAATCGGAATATATTTTAATAATGATTTTGATGATTATCTTGTAGTAAAATTTAAGGATTATATTACGATAGGAAAATTCAATTGTGCTAAAAATGAAATATATAAATTTAGCAATATTGATGAACTATATAACGCAACAATAGAAAATATGTGTTTAAAAAGAGATTGGAATAAAATAGCTGACATCTTGATAGATTTAACTTTTAGTATCATTGAAGATAAAGATGAAATAAAAAAAATATATAATGTTGATTTATAGTATTTAGAATTATAATTTAGGAGTTAGATGAGTTTATGAAAAAAGATAAATTAGAAATTGAAATTAGTACTTTAGATGAAAAAGTTATAGAGGAGTTTTTTAATATTGCTATACAATTAAAAGAAAAAAATTTTAATCCCAAATGTTTGAAAAAATCTCGTGCTAAAATATTTATGATATTTTTGGGTTTATATTTATGTGTTCTATTAGGAACTATAATTTTTGGGATTTTCGAAGGAGATTTTCTTATAAATACCTTGTTAAATAGTGGGATTTTTGTTTTATTTTTATCTTATTTTATTAAAATGATAAAAGGTTATGTAAGTGATAAAAAAATTGTTAAGAGTACACTTAAATCATTTTCTAAGTTTACTCTTATATTTGACACCAAGGGAATAAAACAAAAAAAGAAAACTAAAGAAATTAGTTTATGCGATTGGGAACAATTAAAGTCAATACTAATTAATGATTACTCAATTATATTTCTTTCAAATAATAATAATGAATTTGATGCTTTTCTTTATATTTCTACATACTATAAGGAAAGAGTTATAGATATATTAACAGAGCTACATAAAGAACATTTAATAATCGATAATACTATAAGATAGATAACATTTTAATAAATTAAAATTTAGTATCATTGATAATAAGTTGAGGTGTAATATGAAAAAAATATTTAAAATATTTGTAATTACTGTTGTAGCAATATTAATCATTTTATTTTTTGGATATTGTATTTTAAATTTATTATGGAAAAAAGATTTTAATAGATTTGATTATGATAAAAGTAAAAAAGAGTTAATGGAATTTTTTAAAACAAATAAAAAAGAATTAGAGATTATTGCAGAGGAATTATATGAAAAGAAAACTTCAAAAAATAATCCTTATGAAAACATAAGATATGCTACATATAAAAATGATTCTGAATTTTCTTTCTTAAAAAAATCGGAATATATTCAATTTGATATTGATGCACAAGGGATGCTTGGTGGACAATATTATGGACTAATCTATATAAAAGATGATATATATAACAGTGATGATTTATTTATATATGACGAAAATAAAGAAACTAGTAAGGGTAATAATATTTTTATTAGAGAAAAGATTGCTAATCATTGGTATTATTACTATGATGACTATGATGGAAAAGTAAATATAAAAGAGATAAAAAAATAGTCATAAAGGAGTTTTAGATGAAGTTTACTTTTAAAAAATATATAAGACAATTAATATTATATGATACATTTATTACCTTATTTATAATCATTTTCTTTTTACTATTTCAAGATACAGTATTTATATTATTTGCTATATTAGTGATATTTATTTGTAATATAAATTTTTTTAGAATTATTTATAATATTAAAAAATTTCTAAAGGAACAACCAAATGATATAATTAGTAAGTTAGAAAAAGATTTAAGTAATAACTATCTAATATATGATTCATGGTATTTAACAGATGAATATATGTTTTCTGTCGAAAGATTAGAAAAAATTAATTATAAAGATATTATGGTTGTAGAGGGAGGAATAACTCTTGTTTCAGGTAGAAATAATAATCTCGGATACAAACAAACTATATATCTAAAGAATGGAGAAAAGTATAAACTAAAAGCTCCTATAACAAGTTCAAATTCAGATATATTTACTGAATTTATAAAGGGAAAAAATAGTAGTACCTATTTTGGAATTATAGAAGATTATATGAAAATAAAGAAAGATATATAAATTTGAAATAATATTTTGGGAGTGAGGCTATCGTTTGTGATATTCTTTTTCTTTTCATAAAAAAACAACTCTATACTAGCAGTTGTTAAAAAAAATATTATCTAAATGATTCATTTTTTGTTATAAGTTAAAAAATCTTTTCACTTATAAATATTCTTTAAGTATTTATTCGACAAACTTAGATAAGTTGTATTTCTTTCTATATCTTTTCTAATTATGTATTTAATTATTTGATTTAAATTCTACGACTTCATATAATTTATCAGATATTATATCAAGATTTTTAGGATAATCTTTGTCGTAATAATCAATTAAATCTTTTAATAAATCGTTTATCTTTTTAGAAATTTCTTTAGTGTATGAGTAAGAAAAAATAATATTGAGACTATTTAATACATGAAACGTAATTAAAGTTGTTAAGTTTCTTTCGTATTTTTTTATCATAAATTTTCTCCTTTCTTTAAAAAATTAATTTATTTTTAATGTTACTTAAAGTAATTGTTTTAACTTTTTTAATAAATATTTTAAATTTTGCAATTTAATATTGTGTTATATCAAAAAATTAAGTTGTTTATTATAAAGTTTCTAAAGAAATGTTTTATAAAATTAATAACTATACTGATAAAGATAGATATAAAGAATTTCAACAAAAATTAGAAAGCGTCGAAATAAATTATATAGATTGTGATTTATATTCTCTTCCTAATTATTTAGGTGATAATACATATGATGCAATGAATTTTTCTAATATTTATGAATATTTAAATTATGGAAAGGATGTTTGTAGAGAAAATGCTTTAAAATTTTATAATTTTTTAATGCAACAAATATGTCCTAGACTTAATAAAGATGGAAAAATTATGATATCATATTGTTATGCTTTTAATCATGAAGTAGAAAGATATTTAAAAAGAGAAATGACTGAAGAAAATATAGAAAGTATATTATATCAAAAAGGAATTACTTTTGATACAAAATATTCTTTTGCAGGAAAATTTGATTGTTTATTAGATTGTCCAGCATTTAATAAAGAAGATGATATCATTTATAATGAAGAAGAGTATGAAAATAATTAATTTAATATCTTAGAAAATAATTAGATAAAATACCTAAATTTTTTTTAACTTTCAAAATAAAATTGAAAGTTTTTTTGAATAAAAATTTTTTATTGACATAATTTTTATTAGGAGGCAAGTTTTATGGGTGATAAAAAGGTATATTCAATAATTGTTATAACAGGAATAATACTAATTTCTTTATTTCTAATAATTATGAATAAGAATAAATTAAATGAATTAGTTGGTAATGTTGTTGAAGTAAATGATCGTTATTTTGTAGTAGATAGTGAGGATGGTAAGTATAAATTTTCATATTTAAGTGAGAGAGATATCACAGAAAAAAGTAATATTACAATCAAATATAAAGGTAAATTAGATGAAGAAAACATTAATAAAATGGATTCTTATACTTTAACTAAAGAAACTGTTTCTATAATAGATAAATTAGAAAGTAATGGTATTTTTAGTGCATTTTACAATATGGCAAAAGAAAGATTAGATGAAATGTCACTTGATGAAAAAATAGGTCAATTATTATTAGTTAGAGTACCAGATGGAGATGCAGTTGAGGCTGTTAAAAAGTATCAATTTGGAGGATATGTTTTATTTGAGAGAGATTTTAGGAATAAAACAAAGGATGAGGTTTATCAAACTATTAAATCATATCAAGATGCTTCTATTGTTCCTATGATAATGGCAACAGATGAAGAGGGTGGTAGAGTTGTTAGAGCAAGTTCTAATCCAAAGCTTAGAAGTACACCATTTTTATCAAGTCAGGAGTTATACAAAAAAGGTGGTTTAGATTTAATTGCAGAAGATACAATTGATAAAAGTAAATTTTTAAAAGATTTAGGTATAAATGTTAATTTAGCTCCAGTTGTTGATGTTGTTACTGATTCTAACGCTTATATGTATAATCGTTCTTTAGGAGAAGATACAAGTACTACTTCAAAATATGCAGAAGAAGTTATAAAAGCAAGTAAGACTGAAGATGTTTCTTATGTTTTAAAACATTTTCCAGGATATTCTAATAATAGTGATACACATACAGGTACTAGTGTAGATAGTAGAACATTAGATGAAATAAAAGAAAATGATTTACCACCATTTAAAGCAGGAATTGATGCTATGGCTGAGGCTGTTCTTGTAAGTCATAATATTGTTGAAAGTATTGAAAAAGATACTCCAGCATCTTTATCGAAGAATGTTCATGAAATGTTACGTCAAGAATTAGTTTTTTCAGGAGTTATTATTACAGATGATTTAGATATGCTTGCAACTAAGAATAGTACTGATTTATATTTAAATGCTTTGAAGGCTGGAAATGATATGTTGATTGTTACAGATTTTGATGAAGCATTTGATTCAATTAAAACAGCAGTTAATGATAATACAATCGATACAGAAACAGTTGATAAAGCAGCATTAAGAATATTGGCTTGGAAGTATTATAAAATATTATTCCCAACAAAAAGCTAGAAAAGAAAACTCTTTTCTTTTTTTTATATTAATGTGTATATAAATTATTAATTTGGGGAGATTATATATAGATATAATTTATTAGTATTTTACTTATAAGAAAACTAAGTAAATATATATCTATTTATTTTATTAATATTAGTAATTAGGAAGGATGAAACAATAAATGATGATGATACCAAGAAGTAATTTTGATTTATTTGATGATATTTTTGGAGATTCTTTTTTTAAAAAAGAAGATAAAATGATGAAAACTGATATTAGAGAAACGGATAATGGCTATATAATTGATGTTGATTTACCAGGTTATAAAAAAGAAAATATTAAAATTGATGTAACTGATGGATATTTAACGATAAATGCTAAAATGAATCAAAAAAATACTGAAGATAATAACGGTAAATATGTAAGACGTGAAAGATTTTTTGGAGAATGTTCAAGAAGTTTTTATGTTGGTGAGGCAGTGGAAGATTTAGATATTAAAGCTAAATTTCAAAATGGTATTTTGAGTTTAGAAATTCCAAAAATTGATGAGAGAAAAAATTTACCTGAAAAAAAATATATAGAAATAAGTGATTAAGAAAATAATAAAGTTATATAGTTTAGCTGTATAACTTTTTTAATATTTCTTGAAATATGAAAATATAGATGCTAGAATATCTTTCTAATGAGGCGAAATTAAATTTGGTAATTCAATTTTTTTTATTCAAACTCTTATCCTTATTTAGGTGTTACATCGCCTATTAATGTTGATTATTTGGTTAAGTTATCGAAGAGTATGTATCTTTCGTTTTATGTTTTAATGTCTTTTGTAACAATGAAAACTATTCAAGAAATAGAATAGTTTAAGTATGTGTTAGATGGTAATAGTATATATAGATATGAAAATATTAATATGAGTTTTACAGTATTAGATAAAGAACAGAAAGTACGTTTTTCGCCTGTTGTAGAGTTTGATGAAGATTTATTTGTTTTTTTAGCAAGATTTTATAAAGCAAAAGAAATAGGAGAAAAAAATAAAAATTCAAGTAAATATGATCATAATAATTTAATTTATATTACTTGTCTTCCGTGGATGAGAATTACTTCTATGATGCATCCTGTAGATGAAAAAAATAAAGATAGTATTCCAAGGATTTGTTGGGGAAAATATTTTGAAACTATAGATGGTTATAATATTGATATGTCTATACAAGTAAATCATGGTTTTCAAGATGGATATCATTTAGGTTTGTTTTATGAAGGATTAGAGAGAAATATAAGCAATTAAAAAAATATTAGTGTAGAAGAAATTACTCAATTTTTACAAAATAGTAAATTAAATAAAAAAGAAAGTGATAATTTGAAAAGATTAATGAAGTAGCTAAAGTTTTAGTCTAGAGTAAACTAGACTTTTTTTTTAGATTTTGTTATAATATTAGCGTATTTAAGGAGGGGAAATGTTGTGATAGAAGTAAAAGAAGATACTGATACTAGGTTAGATATTTTTTTAGCGAATAATTTAGGTGTATCACGTAGTAAAGTACAAAAGTTAGTTAAAGAGGGATTAGTTACTGTTAATTTAAAAGAAGTTAGTAGTTCATATCAGGTTAAATTAAATGATAAAATAGATATAAAAGATGATTTAAATTATGAGGCAAAAGTAGAAGCTGAAAATATTTTTCTAGATGTTATATTTGAAGATGATGATTTAATGATTATTAATAAAAAAAGTGGAATGGTTGTGCATCCTGCTCCAGGACATTATTCAAAAACTTTAGTTAATGCTTTATTATATCGAAATATAAGTTGTGGAGATAATTTAAGACCAGGTATAGTTCATCGTTTAGATAAAGATACAAGTGGATTAATGATTGTTGCTAAAAATGAAGAAATGCTTGAAAAATTATCTAAAATGATTAGTGAAAAAAAGGTAGAGAGAAAATACTTAGCGATTGTTGATGGTGTGATAAAACATGAAACAGGAGAAATTGATGCACCAATTGGAAGAGATATATCTAATAGGCAAAAAATGGCTGTTTCAGATATTAATAGTAAAGAAGCTATTACACATTTTAAAGTGTTAGAGCGATTTAATAAAAATACTTTAATTGAATGTGTTTTAGATACAGGTAGAACACATCAAATTAGAGTACATCTTGCTTATATAGGATATCCAGTTTGTAATGATCCTGCTTATGGAAGGGGAAAATCAACAGAATTTGGGCAAATGTTACATTCTTATTCTATAAAATTTGTTCATCCAAGAACTGGAGCAATACTTAATTATGAAGTAGAAGCACCAATAGAATTTAGAGAAAAATTAGAAGAATTAAGAAATAGTAATTAAAAGTTTTAAAAATAACAAATTTGTAATGTATGGATAAAAGAAAATGTGATAAAATATAAATATAATGTAATATGAAAAAATGGAAGTGAATTATGTGAAAGGTGAAAAAGAAGAGTTTGAAAATATTATAAAAGATATTATAAGTAATGAAACAGTGCAGAAAATGAAAAATTTTAGACAACACTGTAATATATCTTGTTATGAACATTGTTATAGAACAGCTTTTTATTGTTATAAAATTTGTAAAAAATTTAATTGGGATTATAAAGCTGTAGCTAGAGCTAGTATGTTACATGATTTGTTCTTATATGATTGGAGAGTTAAAAGTAATCGAAAAGGATTACATGCATTTACACATCCAAAAGCAGCATATGATAATGCTTCTAGGATATTTAAATTATCAAAAAAGGAAAAAGATATAATTGTAAAACATATGTGGCCTCTTACAATAACTCCACCAAAGTATAAAGAAAGTTATATTTTGACATTAATGGATAAGTTTTCAGCAACAAAAGAGAGCTTTGAATATACAGTTGAATGTGTAAAGAAAAATCAGACTTTAAAATATACTTATGTTTTTTTAGCTTTTATTTTGATGAACTTTTATAGAAAAGGAAAATTTGTTTTAGCGACTTTGTTAAAAATGATATGGTTATAAATATATTTTATAGCTATTTTTCTTTGAAATATATATTTTTTATGATATAATATACGAAAAAAAGGAGTGGTAGAATGAGTAAAGAAAAAAATAAAGTATATATTTTTGATGAAAAGGGAATGAATAATTTAAAAAAAAAATTACAAAAATTAAAAGAAGAATTAGCTAGTATTCAAAGTTATATTAAAGAATCAGCTTTTGATAGGAAAGATTTGTGTGGAATTCAAATAGATGCTCAGAGTGTTGGAAGACTTCAATTTCAAATATATACAATAGAAGAAAAATTAGAGAATGCTGTTTTATTAGAAGAAAGTGATAAAAATGATAATATAACTTATATTGGTGATGTTTTAGAACTTTTTTTAGATTTTGGTGATGATAAAGAAAGAATGATTTTACGTTTAGGTACAATTCATCAATTTGATAGTGAAGATGGTATAGAAGTAATTTCTATCGAAAGTGATTTAGGTAAGGCAGTATATAAGAAAGAAATTGGTACAACAGTTTCTTATGGAAAAAATAATGAGTTTAAAGCAGAAATAATAAGAAAAGTTAATGAAATGGATAAAGAAGCTATAAATAAACCTTCTCAATTACTAAAAAAATAAAAAAGCGTGGCAATTAATAGTTGCTATGCTTTACTTTTTTTATATAATAGTATTATAATCTTTTTTATAAGGGGAGAGTTGTATGATAAAAATTAAAGAATTATCTTTCAATGAAGAAATTTTTAGAAATATATATTTAAGAAAATTATTAGTAGGAGAAATACAAGGACCATTAACAAATTTACCTGGTGTAGATAAAGAATGGTTGAAATATTATTCTGAAGAACAAATAAAAAGTAATTTACCAGAAGAAACTATATCAGATTATATGGAAAAAGGAAATTTAGAATATCTTAATAATTATGCAATAATATATTTTGATAAAAAGATAACTTATAGAGAATTTTTTCAAAGACGAGATGAATGTGTTGCTAGTCTTATAAAAAATAATATTAGACAAGGAGATGTTGTAACAATATGTATGCCAGGTACTCCAGAGACTTTAGTAGTTTTTTATGCATTAAATAAAATAGGTGCAATAGCACATATGGTTCATCCATTGTCTAGTGAAAATCAAATTAAAGACTATGTTAATAAAGTAGATTCAAAATTAATTATAACTATTGATGCATCATATGAAAAAGTAAAAAATATTTGTGATCAGACTAATATTAAAAAAATTGTAAATGTTGCTCCAAATGATTCTATGCCTTTTCCTTTAAACATAATTTATCCACTTACTAAATCTGCTACAAAAGTTAAAGATAAAAAGAATATGGTTAGTTGGAAAGATTTTTTAAAAGAAGGTAAAAATGTTAATGTTGAGAATTATATTGTAGGATATAATAAAGATCGAATTTCTGTTCTTTTACAAACTGGTGGAACAACAGGAATATCTAAGTGTGTTGCATTAACTGATTATAATTTTAATTCAATGGTTGAACAATTTAAAGTTAATGCACAAAATTTTGAACGTGGAGATCGTATGTTAACTATAATGCCCCCATTTCATGGATTTGGATTATGTAGTTCTATGCATTTACCACTTTCATATGGTGTTACTATTGTATTAATTCCTAAGATAAATATAGAGCAAATTGATAAATTAATTATGAAATATTCAATTAATGACATAATTGGAGTACCAACTTTATTTAGAGGAATGAAAATGGTAGTTAATAAGAAGAAAGAATTAGGAAAAATAAAAAATTTTAATTTGTCAAATATGAAGTATGCAGTAAGTGGAGGTTCGCTTGTAAATAATGGATTCGAAAAAGAAATTGACGATTTCATAGGAATTAATGGAGGAAATATTAAATTAAGTAAAGGTTATGGTTTGTCTGAAGCTGTTGCAGGAGTAACATTTGCTGATCAAACTATGAAAGATGAAAATTCAGTTGGAATACCTATGATACATACAAATATTAAAATAGTAGATCCTGAGACAGGATATGAATTAGAAAATAATCAAGTTGGAGAGATATGTATTAATGGTCCAACTGTTATGAAGGAGTATTATAAAAATCCTTTAGAAACTAAAGAGGCATTAATAGATGGATGGTTACATACAGGTGATTTTGGTTATATTAATTCAGGACAATTATACTTTTGTGATCGTAAAGGAAATATGATTATTTCTAGTGGTGTTAATGTATATCCTAATGAAATAGAGCAGGTTATTGAGTCACATAAAGCAGTAGCTTCCTGTGCTGTAATAGGAGTAAAACATCCATATAAAGAAGAAGTTCCTAAAGCGTTTATATGTTTAAAAGAAGGGTATGAGCCATCAGATGAATTAGATAGAGAGATTGAAAATCTTTGTAGAAAAAATTTAGATAGGTATTCGCAACCATATTCTTATGAGTATATAAAAGAATTACCTCATACACTTTTAGGAAAAGTAAGTCATGCAGAGTTAAAAAAAGAAGAAGAGTTAAATAATAATCAGGGTAAAGTATTAAAAAAAATCGGAGGAATATAAAATGAAAGTTGCATTTGATGTTGATGGAGTTTTTACTGATTTAGAAAAATTTCAACTAAATTATGGTAAAAAGTTTTTTAAGAATGTTAAGAATATTGATGATACAGGCTATGATATTTGTGATATTTTTCATTGTAGTAGAGAGGAAAGAGAAAAATTTTGGACAAAATATATATGGAAATATAGTTTAGCAGAACCTATTAGAAAAGATGCAAAATTAGTTATTGATAAGCTGAAAGAAGATGAAAATGAAATCTATATTATTACTGGGAGAGCTCATACTACTGAGGATAATGCTATTGGTAGTTTGTTTCGAAAGATAATTGAATATTGGTTAAGAAAAAATGGTATAAAATACGATGGGATATATTATTGTGCAGAAGATAATAATTCTGATGAAAAGTTTATGATTTGTCAAAAATTAGGCATAGATGTTATGGTTGAAGATAAAAAGGAAAACATTGATAAGATTGGTGAAATTGCTGATGTTATTTGTATGAATGCTAAATATAATCGAGATATTAATAGAGAAAATGTTTTTCGTGTTGATGATTTTTCACAAATTTATAATTTCCTTTGTAATAAAAAAGATAAAATAGATGAAAATATAAAAAGATTTTCTAAAGATGAATTTAAAACTAGCTATGGTATAGTTAGAGCAATTGGTACTCCTATTTTTAAATTCCTTTTGAAACCTACTATTATTAATAAAGAATTTATTCCTAATGATGGACCATTACTATTATGTGGAAATCATCTACATGTTTGGGATCAATTTCCAGTTATATGTTCTACAAAGAGGACTACACATTGGATGTCCAAAAAAGAATATTTTGATGGTAAAATGGGACCATTTTTTAGAAAAACAGGTGCTATTTCTGTAGATCGATTTGGCAATCCTCATGAATCTGTAAATGAAGCTTTAAATTATTTAGCAATAGGTAGTGCAGTGGGACTTTTTCCTGAAGGAACTAGAAATCATTTGAAGATGAGTAAAATTAAAGAATTATATGATGAAGTTAATTGTGGTTTATCTGAAGAAGAATTTAGTCAGATTTTGATAGAACAGCAACCATTATTGTCTCAAATTAATATTTTAAGACAATTATATCTTGATGGGGAAATATCACAAAAAGAATATATGGATGCGATTATTAATGTAGATTCTTATTTGAAAAATAATTTTTCTGAAAACTTTTATTATGACTCTTTACTTTTACCTTTTAAATTTGGTGCTGTTTCAATGGCACAGAAAAGTAATGCAACAATAGTTCCTTTTGCTGTAACTGGTGATTATAAAATTGGTAATGATAATTTGGTTGTTAATTATGGAGAAGGTTTTAAAATTAGTGATAGGTCTTTAGAAGAGGCTAATACTGAATTAAGAAAAAATGTTTTGGCTTTATTAAAACAAAATAAAAAAATGTAACTCATTGTAAAGTTATATTTTTTTTGGTATAATTTACTAAGATAGAGAGTGGTATTATTATGAATTCTATAATTTTTCAAATATGTAGTATTTTTTATATTTTTATGTTAATGATTTTCTTTTTTAGTAAAAAAAGAGTAAATACAGAGGAAAATAAAATATTTTCTTATATCCTTATTTGTAATTTTATTGGATTAATTTTAGATATATTTAGCATTTTTACAATTTTATATTCAGATAAAATACCAATTATTAATATTTTAGTTTGTAAAGGATATTTAGTATATTTACTTTCATGGATTACTTTATTTACTATTTATATTTTTGTTATTTCAAAGAAAAAAGATGATTTAAAAAAATATAATGAATGCATTATAAGAGTTAAAAAAAATCTTTTTGTTATTTTTGGTTTCTTTTTCGGCTTTATTTTTATTTTACCTTTATATTATAATAAAACACCAGGTTATGTTTATTCATATGGTCCTGCTGCATATGTTTTATATTTATATAGTGGAGTTTGTTTGATTGTATGGATTATTGTATTATTAAAAAGCTATAAAAATATTAAGCGAATGAAATGTCTTCCTATTTTTTCATATATGGTTTTAGGTACTATTGTGATATTTATTCAATTATTAAATCCTAGTTTATTGTTAATGACTTCTATGGAAAGTTTTATTATATTTATTATGTATAATACTATTGAAAATCCAGATGTTAAAATGATTCAAGAGTTGGAGGTTGCTAAAGATCAAGCATATAGAGCAAATCAAGCTAAAACTGATTTTTTATCTAGTATGTCTCATGAGATTAGAACTCCTTTAAATGCTATAGTTGGTTTTAGTGATTGTATAGTAGATGCTAAAAGTTTAGATGAAGCTAAAGATAATGCTCAAGATATTGTTAATGCTTCACAAACTTTATTAGAAATCGTTAATGGTATTTTAGATATTTCAAAAATTGAAGCAGGTAAAATAGAAATTGTAAATTCTAATTATAATGCTCCAAATATTTTTTTAGAACTTGCTAAATTAATAACTCCAAAGATGAGAGAAAAGGGACTTGATTTTTCTTTTAATATTGCTGGAGATATTCCTAATACCTTATGTGGTGATCATGCAAATTTGAAAAAAGTCATTACAAATTTACTTAGTAATGCATGTAAATATACTGAGCGTGGGTTTGTACATTATGAAGTTAATTGTGTAAATAGTAATAATATTTGTAAATTGATAATTTCTGTAGAAGACTCAGGACAAGGTATAAAGAATGATGATGTTGATAAATTGTTTACAAAGTTTCAAAGATTTGATGAAGAAAAAAATGCAACTATAGAAGGTACTGGACTTGGTCTTGCAATTACAAAACAATTAGTTGAACTTATGGGTGGAAGGATATTAGTTCATACTGTTTATGGACAAGGTTCTAAGTTTACAGTTGTTGTAAATCAAAAAATAGAAAAAGATGATGATAAAAATAAAAAAAGGTTAAAATCGACACTAGATCTTAAAAATGTAAAAATATTATTAGTTGATGATACTCTTCTTAATTTAAAAGTTGCAATGAAACTTTTTCAAAAGTATAATGCGAATATGATTGATACTTGTGATAGTGGATTTTTATGTTTAGAAAAGATAAAATCAGGAGAAGTTTATGATATAATTTTACTTGATGATATGATGCCTAAAATGAGTGGAGTTGAAACTTTAAAAAAATTAAGAGAAATTCCTGGATTTAATATTCCAGTTGTTGCAATGACAGCGAATGCTATTAGTGGAATGCGAGAAAAATATATAGAAGATGGTTTTAATGATTATTTAGCTAAACCTATTGAAAAAGAACAATTAATTCATGTTTTAAATAATATCTTAGGTAGAAGTATTACAGAAAGTATTGAAATTCCAAGAGAAGAGATTGATGCAGCAATTAGAAATGATAGTGAAAAGTTTAATCAAAAAGTAATTCCAGTTGGAGAGATAGAAACATTAGAGATAGAAGATGATAATATGAATCAGTTTAGAAGTATGACGGAAAAAGACGAAAATATTGCTAATAGTAGTTTTGATGGTTATAGTTATTTAGAAAATAATGGTGTAGACTTAGAATATGCGTTAAGTTTACTTGGAGATATTGAAATGTATAATATGACTATTAGTGATTTTTCAGAAGAAGTTGAAGAAAAATGGAATAATATAACTTTATATAAAAATAATAATGATATGAAAAATTATACAATAGATGTACATTCTCTAAAAAGTGATTGTAAATATTTAGGTTTTATGAAACTTGCAGATATTTCATATCAACATGAACTTAAAAGTAGGGAAAATGATTTAGAGTTTGTAAATAATAATTTTGAAAAATTAGAAAAAGAATATAAAAAAGTCTTAGAAATCACTAAGACATATGTTAAAAATATTAAATAATTATTTGAAATAAAAGGAATTGTGTCAATTTTTGGAAACAATTCTTTTTTACTTAAATTATCTATTTTTTAATTAATTATATAAATTGTAAGAGATAAAATACTGGCGAATAAAGATAGTAAAATATAAGGAATTAGAAGTTTACTTTGTTTACTTTGAATTAAAGCTGTTTCTTCATATAAAAATAAAGTTGATATAAAAGTTCCTAATGATGAGATAAATCCTAAAAATGGATTTTTTAACATAAAAAATAAAATTGGAAATGATTGATTAAATATATAGTTTATTAATAAAGTTATTTTGTAACTTATTTTTATATCTTTAAATTTAAAAGATATAAAAATATTATAAATTGATATAGAAATAAGTATGTAAATAATTGTCCAGGATATACTATAAAATAATGGTGGTGGAGTAAAGAATGGTAAATTTATTTCATTAAAATAGTTATAATTTATAGGTAAAATATTATTTAGAAACCATGGTGTTAAGCATAAAATATAAATAAAGATTTTTTTTAACAAATAATCATCTCCTCTTTAAATATTTTATGTTTTATATTATAATAATATTAGTCTTTTAGGAGGAATTTTATGGAAAGTGAATTATTGTTAGATAATAAAAATGTTATTACTATGAAATTGTTACATTACTTTATTACTGAGAAGAATTATAATCCTATTATTTTACAAGGTGTTGAAAATGAAATATGGCTTGAAAATTTAGAAGAGGATTGTAAAGTAGTTAGAATTGTATCTGGGTATATACATAATGATGAACAATTTAATTTTGATGTTTTTAAGACTAAAAGAATTTTAAAGAAGATAAAGAAAAAAACATTTACTTTTAGTGTAAATGTTATGAGTATCTTTTTAGATATGGGAGAGAATGTTACAAAAGAGATTAATGTTGATCCTAAGCTTATGTGTATTAATGTTCATAATGAAGAGGATATTGTAAAGAGTGATATTATTAAAAATAAGTTTCCGGATTTAGATAGTAAAATGGTTTATAATGAAAATGGTATGGAATTATTTGTGAAGATTACAAATGATATAAATAAACATAATAAAGATGATGCTAGTAGATTAGAAGAAGTTTTTAAAAGTAAAGTTCCATATATAACTTATTTTTTAATTGCTTTTAATATATTTTTATTTATATTACCAATGGTAATAGGGCAATATGAGCATATTATTAGAATGTTTAGTATACATGGTCCTAGTATTAGATCAGGTCAATATTATAGATTACTTACTGGTATTTTCTTACATGGAAGTCTTATGCATTTAATTTTTAATTGTTATGCATTATATGTAATAGGTACACAAATTGAGAATTTTTTAGGTAAATTTAAATATATAATTATTTATTTATTTTCTGGAATTATAGGAGCATTTTTCTCAATTATTTTTGGAGGTAATATTTTATCAATAGGTGCAAGTGGTGCGATATTTGGTCTTATGGGTGCTTTAGTTTATTTTGGTTATTTTTATAGAGTCTATTTAGGAAATGTTTTAAAGAGTCAAATTATTCCTTTAATATTATTAAATCTTGCGATTGGTTTTTTAGGAGAGGGAATAGATAATGCTGCTCATATAGGTGGTTTAATTGGAGGATTATTTATAACAATGGCTTTAGGTGTAAAAGATAAGTCATCAAAGATAGAGAAAGTAAATGGATTTATTATTACAGTATTATTCTTCTCTTTTGTTGCTTATATGGGACTTATTTTAGCTGGTAAATAATTAGTTTTATTGTATTAAATATAGATTAATGGTAAAATTATGATATGATATTAGAGTGAGGTGATAATATGCCACAAGAAAAAACTAGTTTATTTGATATTAGAGAAATTGATGCAGAACTTACAAGAGTTACTTTGAAAGAAGTATATGAAGCTTTAGAAGAAAGAGGTTATAATCCAACTAATCAAATTGTTGGTTACTTAATTAGTGGAGACCCTGGGTATATTTCAAGTTATAAAGATGCTAGAAATAAAATTCAAGAAATTGATCGTGCTAAGATAGTAGAAATTTTACTTGTAGAATTTCAAAATTATAATAAATGAAATATTTAGGTTTAGATTTAGGAAGTAGAACTTTAGGTGTTGCAGTAAGTGATAAAACTGGATTAATTGCTAGTAATTATAAAGTTATACGTCATAATGAAGAGTATGATAGATTACTTAATGAAGTTTTGTTATTAGTTAAAGAATTAGAAATAGAAGCAATTGTATTAGGATTTCCTAAAAATATGAATAATACAATAGGCCCTAAGGGAGAATTAAGCTTAAATTTTAAAGAAGAATTAGAAAAAATAGTTAATATACCTGTTTTTTTGCAAGATGAAAGACTTTCTACTAAAAGTGCAACTGATATGTTGATACAGGGAAATGTTTCTAGAAAAGCAAGAAAAAAAGTGGTGGATAGTGTTGCTGCTACAATAATATTACAAACATATTTAGATAGGAGTTAGAAAATATGAAAAAAAATACGTTTACAATGTTAGATGAAAATGGAAATGAAGTAGTATATGATGTATTATTTACATTTGAAAGTGATGAGACAAATAAAAATTATATTGTTTATACAGATAATAAAAAAGATGAAACTGGTAATGTAGAAGTTTATGCATCTATTTATGATCCAAATGATCCTAAGAGTAAATTAGAAGCAATTACTACTGAAAAGGAATGGAAAGTAATTGAAACAATTTTAGATACATTACAAGAAGAAGTTAGAAACAAGATGGGTAAATCTGAGCAAGAAAATATTGAGCAATAGCTCTTTATTTTTTCTGGAGGTTATATGGTAGTAAAATTAAAAAGACCAAAGCCACTTTTAATTATTATAATATTTCTTATAACTTTGTTTTTAATTATTGGAGTTTTTGGATATTTATGTAGCTCAACTAATTATAAAAGTAAAGATAAAATAGAAATAGAAATTACTAGTGGGACAAGTACTTCTGAAATTGCAAATATTTTAAAAGATAAGAAGTTAATTAAAAGTGAATTATTATTTAAAGCTTATGTTAAAATTTATAATGTTAAATTAAAGGCAGCAACTTATATTTTTAGTAAAAGTATGAATTTAAAAGAAATAGTTAATGAATTAGAAAAGGGAAGTAATTATAATCCTAATTTAATAAAATTAACTTTTAAAGAAGGAGAAAGAGTAACTGATTATGCAAAAGTCATTTCTGTAAAAACTAATAATAGTTATGAAAGTGTAATTGCTACTTTTAAAGATTATAATTATATAAATAGTTTAATTTCTAAATATTGGTTTTTATCTAGTGCTATTTTAGATCCTAATATTTATTATCCTTTAGAAGGTTATTTAGCTCCTGATACATATTATTTTGATAATAAAGATGTAAGTGTTACTGAAATTATTGAAACTATGTTAAATGAAATGAATAAGAAGCTTGAAAAATATAAAAGTAGTTTAGGAGATAAAGTTCATGAAAGATTAACGATGGCATCTATTGTAGAGTTAGAAGGAACTAATATTACTAATCGTAAAATGATTGTTGGAGTCTTTAATAATAGAATTAACAAAGGAATGAATCTTGGTAGTGATGTTACGACTTATTATGGTTTACAAGCTGCAATGACAAGTGATTTAACAACTGAGGAGTTTGCTAGTATTAATTCATATAATACGAGAGCTGTTGGAATGGTTGGAAAGATGCCTATAGGGCCTATATGTAATCCTAGTGATTCAAGTATAGAGGCTAGTATTAGTCCTACTTTAAATGATTATTTATTCTTTGTTGCAGATAAACATGGTAATATATTTTATACAAAAACTAATCAAGAACATGATCAAAAAGTAGCAGAGATTAAAGCAAAAGGTGATTGGATTTGGTAGTTATTATAAAGGAATGAAGAGAAGATGAATGAAAATATTATTAGACAAATAAAAAATTATGCAGATAAAGAAAATGTTCCGATTATGACTGATGATGGAATTAATTATTTAATTAATTATATAAAAGAAAATGCTGTTAAAAATATTTTAGAAATTGGTACTGCTATTGGGTATTCAGCTATTATGATGTGTAGTGTTAGTGATGATATATTTGTAACTACTATTGAAAGAGATGAAAAAAGGTATTTAGAAGCTTTAAAAAATATAAAGTTATTAGGTTTAGAGAATAGAATTAGATTAATTTATAAAGATGCTTTAGAGGTAGTAATTGATGAAAAATATGATTTAATTTTTATAGATGCTGCTAAAGCTCAAAACATTAAGTTTTTTGAAAAATTTGAAAATAATTTAAATAATAATGGTACAATTATTACAGATAATATGAATTTTCATGGTTTAGTTTTAAAAAATGATAAAGAAATTACTAGTAGAAATTTACGACAATTAGTAAGAAAAGTTAAAAACTATAAGACGTTTTTAGAAGAAAATGACAAATATACTACAGAATTTCTTGATATAGGTGATGGAGTTGCTGTTAGTAAAAGAAAAATATAGAATAATATTTTCTATATAAGAGGGTGATTTAATGTCTTTAATTCAGATTTTAGATTGTAGTGAAGCACTTGGTACTTGTTGTAGTGATTATGGATTAGTTACAGTGTTAGATTCATGTCGAAAAATACTTAATTTAATACAATTAGTTGCACCTATAATCTTAATTGTTTGGAGTTGTGTTGGATTAATAAGTTTAATAATTAATCCAGAAGAAAAAAAGTTAAAAAAGTCTTTAATAAATAAGTATTTAGCTGCGGTTTTATGTTTTTTTATTCCAGTTATTATTGATGCTATGTTAGGTTTAATGCCTGAAACTTTTAGTGTTTCGGCTTGTTGGAAACAAGCGCAAGTTTCTGCTGAAATTGTTAGAAGTTTAAGAAATGAATATATAAGTGAAAAAGATAAAACTCAATCTCCTATTTTACTTAATCCTGATGAATATGAACCAGGAGATGAGAGAGAAGAACCTGTTGTTGGAAGTTCTAATTCGGTTAATGGTGGTTCTGGAGCGGGAAGTAAAAAAGGAAAAGAGATAGTAAAATACGCTAGAAGTTTTGTTGGACAAAGATATGTTTGGGGAGGATTTTGGAATGGTGAGTTGCCATATACTGGAACAGATTGTAGTGGGTTTGTACAAGGTGTTTTTGCTCATCATGGTATAAGTTTAGGAAGAGATACTACTTCACAATGGGCAGATAAAAGTAAATTTACTATTGTTGAGGGTGAAATTAAAGCAGGAGATTTAGTTATGTATAGTGAGCATGTTGGTATTTTAACAGGTAATGGTAATGAAATAATTCATGCTAAAGGAACAAATTATGGAATAGTTATTGATTCTGATTATAAAACGTGTTCTTCTAAAGCTATATTTGGAATTATGAGAATAAATGGAGTAAATTAGGAGGCTATATGTTTGATGTTGATGTAAGAAAAAAAAGTAATTTCAATCAAAATTCAACAAAGAAAAAGCATAGTCATTTTGATAAAAAAACAAAAACTATATTTGCTGTTTGTCTATCAATATTTCTTATAGTCTTTTTAGTTTTTTATGTTTTTAATAAAAATAAAGAAGAAGATTATAAAGATATAAAAGAAAATAAAAAAGAGTTTTTAGTTTATACTAAGTATAAAAAAACAAATACTAATTATAAAATCTTTGTACCTTATGTAAATATTCAAAGTGATATTATTAAACAAGTTAATAAAGATATTGATTTATTTACAGAGGAATTTATAAGTGCAAAAAAGTGTTCTATAATTTATGAGTATAGTATTAGTGGAATAATCTTATCTGTAGTTGTAAAAGTAATAGATTATACTACGCAATATGCTCCAGATGTTTATTTTAGAAGTTATAATATTAATTTATCTACACTTGAAGTTATTTCTGATGAGGCATTATTAGGTTTTTTTGGAACAGATTATAATAATGTTGAAGTTTTAATTTCAGAACAATTTAAATTATATCATCAAGAAATTGTTGAAGAAGGATATTATCATCAAGATGAATGTAATTATAATTGTTTTTTAAATTATCGTGGAATTGATGATTATATGGATAATGTTGTTTTTTATGTTAAAAATGGAGACTTGGTTGCTTATAAATCGTTTGTGTTCTTTTCTATTTTTGGTGAAGAAGAATATTTTGAAGATGAAGATTACGAATTTTTAATAGTAAAAACTGATAAAAATTAAATTTTTGGAAGAAAGTTTAAATGCAATTACTTTCTTTTTTTTTCGTTATATTGTATACTATGTTGGAGGTGGACTATGAAGCTTTTAATTGAACCTAGTAATAAAAATAAATTATATTTAGATATTGTTGATGGTGTTATTTTACCTCTTGATGATTTAGCAGTTGAGAGTAATATTTATTTTACTTTAGAAGAAATAGAAAAAATATCGAAAAATTATAATGATGTTGAAATCTTTGTAAAAATTAATAAAAATTTAATGAATAATGATATAGATAAAGTAAGAGATATTTTAATTAAATTAGATAAGCTTAAAATTAAGGGAATATTTTTTTATGATTTAGCTATTTTACAACTAAAAAAAGAATTAAATTTAGATGTTGATTTAGTTTGGAATCAAACTCATATGGTTAATAATTATAAAACGTGTAATTATTATTTTGAAAAAGGTGTTAAATACGCACTTCTTGGAAAAGAAATAACATTAGATGAGATAAAAGAAATATTAGAAAAAAGTAAAATTATTAGTATGGTAGAAGTTGTTAGTAGACCAAGTGTTGCTTTTTCAAAAAGAAAATTAGTTAGTAACTATTTAAAGAATGAAGGAAGAGCTTTAGAAAATAAACTTACAATAAAAGAAAAAATAACAGATACTTTTTATGATGTTGTTGAAGATAAGAATGGAACTAGTTTTTATTTAAATAGGATTATGAATGGAACTAGTATTATTAAAGAGTTATTTGATAATGAGTGTAGTTATATTATTTTTAGAGAGTATGGTTTGGAAGATAATTTTTTTCAGTTAATCATTGATACTAAGAAATATATTTTGAATGGTTGTCTTGAAAATGATTATAATGATTATGTTGATAAATATAAAATATTGGGTGATGATACTAATTTCTTTTTTAAGAAGACTATTTATAGGGTGAAGAAAAATGGATAAAATAGAATTATTATCTCCTGCTGGAGATTTGGAAAGACTTAAAGTAACTCTTTTATATGGGGCTGATGCTGTATATATTGGTGGTGAAAAATATAGTTTAAGGGCTAATGCTACTAATTTTTCTTTAGAAGATATTAGAGAAGGGTGTCAATTTGCTCATAAACTTTCGAAAAAGGTTTATCTTACTTTAAATATTGTTTTTCATAATGAAGATATGGAAGAGGTAGAGAAATATATTAATGATGTAGTTCTTTGTGGAATTGATGCTTTTATAGTTAGTGACCCTTTTTTAATTTCTTATATTAAAAGTAATTATCAAGTAGAAGTTCATTTATCTACACAAAATTCAACTAGTAATTATGAGGCTGTTTCATTTTTTAAAAATGAGGGTATTGATAGGGTTGTTTTAGCTCGAGAATTATCTTTATTAGAAATTAAAGAAATTATTGATAAAACTTTAATTGATGTTGAAGTTTTTATACATGGAGCAATGTGTACTTGTTTTAGTGGAAGGTGTGCTTTATCAAATTATGTTACGAATCGTGATGCTAATAGAGGTGGTTGTGCTCAAATTTGTAGATTTGCTTTTTCTAATGATGGGTATAATGATTTTACTTTTGCTACAAAAGATAATAATTTAGCGGATTATATTGGGGATTTAATTGATATTGGTGTTGCAAGTTTAAAAGTTGAGGGAAGAATGCGATCTTTATATTATTTAGCAACAGTTATAGGAACGTACCGAGAAATAATAGATAATTATTATAATAATAGTTTAACAGAAGAAAAAATGTCTATATTTAAGAAGAGACTTGATAGAGTTGCTAATAGGGAGACATCTTCACATTATCTTTTAAAAGAAGCTGATTATACTGATCAATATTATACTGGAAGAAGTGAAGTTTCTAATCAAGATTATTTAGGACAAGTAATTAGTTATAATAAAGATAAAAAATTACTGAAATTTTATGAGAGAAATTATTTTGAAGTAGGTGATACTATAGAATTATTTACATCTAGTGGTGAGCATTTTGAATTTAAAGTAGAAAAGTTATATGATGAAGATATGAATTTAATTGAAGTTGCAAGACATCCAGATAATATATATTATTTAGAAGTAGATTGTGATTTTTCAATTGAAGAATATGCGATGTTAAAAATTGTTAGGAGATTAAAAGATGAAAAAGAATTTTTATAAAGTACCTTTATATAAATCAAGTACAAATATTATGAGTTTAAAAAGAGCAGGAGAGATTGTTTGTTATTCTGGACGCTTTGGTGTTAGAGAAGTTGTGACTGATAAAAAAATTGCTATATTAAATATTTTAGAAATTAATAAAAAAACTACAAGTGAGTATGTTTCTAAAAGGAGTAGAATTTTAAAATATTTACATAGTAAAGCTTTAAACGAAGAAGGAGTTAAACTTTATATTAAAGAAGAAGATTTAAATAAAGCTAAGCCGATTACTGAAAAAGAATTTAATGAATATTTTGATAATTTTAATGATTTGGAAATTAATCAAATTCTTAAAAATATTTATGAGTATCAATTAAAAAATCAAAAAGTAAAAAAATAATAGGAGTTATTATGAATGATAAGTTAGATTTAGCTAAAAATAATTTTTTAAATAAAGAAAAAAATTTAAGTTGTTATGCAACTAAAAGTAGTGATGCTATTAGAATAGAAGAAGATAAGTCTTTAAATGATATACGTCCTAATTTTTTTCATGATATAGATAAAATTATATATTCTCTTAGTTATATGAGATATTTAGATAAAACTCAAGTTTTTTCGCGAATAGAAAATGATCATATTAGTAAAAGAATAACACATGTGCAAATGGTTAGTAAAATAGCAAGAACGATTGGTAGGGCACTAAACTTAAATGAGGATTTAATCGAGGCAATTGCACTGGGACATGATATAGGACATACTCCTTTAGGACATTTTGGAGAGACTTTATTAAATGAAATATCATTAAGAGAGCTAAATCTTTATTTTGCACATAATATACAGAGTGTTAGACATTTAATGAGTGTTGAAAATAATGGAAGGGGTTTCAACTTAAGTATTCAAGTTTTAGATGGGATAATGTGTCATAATGGAGAGATGCTTAATTCAAAATATGAACCTGTAAAAAAAGATACTGTAGAATTTTTAAGAGATTATGAATTATCATATAAAGATTTAGAAACATCTAGAAAGATGCATCCTATGACATTAGAAGGTTGTGTTGTAAGAATTAGTGATATTATAGGGTATATAGGTAGAGATATAGAAGATGCTGTTAGACTAAATAGAATTAAATTAGAAGACATTCCTTCAAATATTACAAATGTACTAGGTAAGACTAATAGTTCAATTGTAAATACAATAGTTTTAGATATCATTGAAAATAGTATTAATAAACCCTATATTAAAATGAGTGATAAAGTTTTTAAAGCTTTATTTGAACTTAAAAAATTTAATTATAAAAATATTTATGATTATAGTTTAAAATTGGAAGATAAAGAATATTATAGAAAAGGTATGAATAAAATATTTGATAGATATTTAAAAGATATTGAAAATAAAAATTATGATAGTATAATTTTTAAAATATTTTTAAATGACCAAGTTGATAAATATAATAAAGAAACTAGTGATAAGAGAAAAGTTATTGATTTTATAGCTGGAATGACTGATGAGTTATTTTTTAAAGAAATTGAGAAGTAATAGTAAATTTTTGTAAAGAAAGAAAAGTTTATAGAAAAATTTAATATACTTGAATAGGCTTTATTAAAATATTTTATATAACTTGAAATATGAAAAAAAATGTGCTATACTTTAGCATGTTGAATCTAGATATACCTAGAAAAAGCTAATTAAAACAGAGGTGATGAAAATGGGAAGTAAGAATACAGTTTATTTAACACAGGAAGGGTTAGACGATTTAAAAAAGGAATTAGATAATTTAATAAACGTACGCCGCCCAGAAAATATACAAGCTATAAAAGAAGCAAGATCTTTAGGAGACTTATCTGAAAATGCAGAATATGATGCTGCTAGAAATGAACAAGCTCAAATAGAAGGTAGAATTCAACAATTAGAGAAGATGTTAGAAAATGTATCTATTATTACTGAAGTAACTACAGATAAAGTAGGAATAGGTAATACAGTTTCAATTAAATATGTTGATGATGATGAAGAAGATGAATATAAAATTGTTGGTAGTCAAGAAGCTGATCCATTTGAGAGTAAAATCTCTAATGAGAGTCCAATTGCTCAAGCATTATTTGAACATAAAGTTGGAGATATTGTTACTGTTGAAAGTCCAAATGGAAACTACGATATAGAAATTATAGAAATAAGCTAAATTTCGACATAATAATTTGTAAAGATAATTTATTCTAAATACAGGTGATGTATTATGAAAAAAATTATCTTTATTTTTTTTATTTTTCTTTTAATTAACTTTTTTATTTTTAGATATGATGGAGTTAGTAAAACTAAAATTAAAGACTCATTACAAGAAGAAATAATGCCTATTAGAAATAGAGAAGGAGATTTTTTAGGGATAATATCTGTTATAACTATACCTAAAGATATGAAAGATAAAACAATTAAAATAAATTCAAGTATTTTTGGAGGAATAAATGAATTTAAAAATATGGAAGAAGGGTCTAATTTAATTCAGTTAAAAATTATTAATAAATCTAAATATAAGTATAAATATATTAAAAATTCTTTAAAAATAAGTACAGTAGATAATAAAGATAATTCTAATTATAATACTAAAGTAAAAGGATTTGATAAATTATATATAACAGATGATTTTTTACCATATAGAGTTAATAATACAGCTATTAAAGAATTAGACTTAGATAATCCTAATTATAAGAATATTGATAATAGATTAAAAGAGATTGGTTATAGAGGGATTTGTGAAATAGATAAATACTATCTAGATTTTTATAATAAAAAGTATAATTTAAATATAGATAAATTAGAAAAGTTTTCTAATTCAATAATGAAAGAAATATTTGATGGAGAATCTTTAAAAGAATTTGAAAATAATAAAAAAATAGTTTCTTTAGCATATTATTATTTTTATAACAATATATTAACTTTTACTTTTAATAATAAGACTAAGAGTATTAAAAATTATATGGATGATTTAAATTTTAATAAAAAGTTTATTAATATAAAGAAAAAAAGTGAAGTGAAAATAAAAGATATGAGTTTAAATGTTAGTGATAAATATATGAGTGATGCTTTTAATAGTTATAAATATATTGGGAAATTTGAATTTAGATTAAATCGCTCTTAGTAGTGATTTTTTTCTTTAAAAAAATATTAAAATAATGTATACTTAGAATAGATAATAATAAGGGAGCGTTGATATTGTGATTATTAGGAAACCTTATGCTTTTTTAATTAAAAATTTTAAGAAGCTACATATATTTTTACTTTTATTAAGTTTATTTGTTGCTTATAAATTGATAAATGTAAGTAGTTTTATTAATGAATTTATGAATTTGGGTATATATGATGCTTTTAATGAACCAATAAGTAAGCATATTTCATTTTTACTTTCTTTATCAATTTTGTTGTTAATTGTTGGATCTATTTCTATTCTTTTACTTTTAAGACATAAAAAGAAACCTTGGAAAATATATTTAGTTCCTTTTTTTGAGTATTTAGCTTTATTCTTTGTACTTGGAATGGTTAAAAGTTTTTTTGCTAATTATACAAATGATATTGAAACTACAGATTTAAGATTATCAAGAGACTTATTATTTATTTTTATATTTTTACAATTACCAGCAATATTTATATATGGAATGAGAGTATTTGGTCTTGATATTTCGAAATTTAATTTTAATATGGATCAGGAGTTTTTAGAGTTAAGTGAAGCTGATAGAGAAGAAGTTGAAATTAGTATAAATGTTGATAAACATTCTTTTAAGCGATTGTTTAAGAAATTTATTAGAAATATTAATTATTTTTATTTAGAACATAAAGGTATATGTAGAATTGTTTTAGTATTTATTGGACTTTTTATAGTTTATAATTCTTATAAATTTATTTTTGTTAATAATAGAAGTTATACAGAGGGAGATTTATATAGTGCTAATGGGTATAGTATAAAAATTAATAAAAGTTATTTTACTAATAAAGATTATAATGGAAATGTTATTAGTAATAAAAGTAATTTTGTAATACTTAGTTTGACTATTAAAAATAATAGTGTTCCTAGAAAATTAAATTTAGATAATTTTCATATAAAGAATGGAGTTAAAGATTATACTACTACTAGAAAAATGTATGCTAAAGAATTTGAAGATTTAGGAAATGCTAGTGATTCTTCAAAGGAATTAAAAAGAGATGAAGTTTTTGAAGTAATTATAATATATAAAGTAGATAAGGATTTAAAGAAAGAGAATTTTGTTTTATTTTATCAAGAGTTTGATGATAGTCATAAATTAAGAAAGATTAAGCTTAATTTGGAAGATTTACGAGAGATTAAAGAAGAGAAAGAATTAGTGCTTGGTGATGATTTAGAAGTAGATGTTTATAAGAAGAAAGATACAATTAGTTTTAATTATTTAGAATTTCTTAATACAGCTTCATATGTATCTAGAAGGTGTAGTGGTTCTAATTGTGAAAGAATTACTGAGGAATTTAGTGTAGATGAGAATTTTAAAATATTACTATTAGAGTTTGGTTCATTAGAGTATGAAGCCAAAAATATGATTGACTTTTTAACTAAGTATGGTAAAATTGTCTATAAGGATAGTGAAGGTAAAGTAAGGACTTTAAAGTATGAAAATCCTATAAAAAAGAACTATTATGGAAAGAGTATCTTTATAAAGGTTCCAAAAGAAGTAGAAGGTTCAGAAGAAGTAAAACTTTTATTTACGATTAGAAATAAAAAACATTCGTATAGATTGGTCTAGGAGGCTTTATGGAAAAGAAAATTATAAGAAATATTAAAATTTTAATTGTGGTTGCTTTAATAGCAGCCTTTGTGTGGTTTATAGTAGTATCTCCAATGATAACATTTCATAAAAATGAGGAAAGTTTAGAAAATGCAGCAAAAAGATATTTTGAAATAAATAAAGAACAGTTACCAACAGGAGAGAGAGTTAAGACAATTACTTTAAAAGAATTATATAATGATTCATATTTAAAAGAAGATTTTTATTCTCCTTATAGTAAGAAAAGTTGTTCTATTACAAATAGTTGGGTAAAGGTTAGAAGAGAAAATAATGAATTTAAATACTATGTATATTTAGATTGTGGAATACTTAATTCTAAAATAGATCATGATGGACCAGATATTAAGTTAAATGGAGATAGTAAGATTACTTTGGGTGTTGATGAAGTATATAAAGAACTAGGAGTTAAAAGTGTAGTTGATAATAACGATGGAAAACTAGATGTTAAAGATGTAACTATAAAAGGAAAAGTAGATACAAGTAAGATTGGTACTTATGAAATAGAATATATAGCTTTTGATAAACTTAGTAATAAAACTGTTGTCACTAGAGAAGTTAGTGTTGTTAAAAAAATTAAAAATGTTGTTAAAAAAGATTTAGGAAATGTTACTAATTATTCTGGAAATCCAACTAACAATTATATTATGTTATCAAATATGATTTTTAGAATATTTGGATTAGATGATAATGATAATGTTATTATAGTAGCTGATCAAGATATTGCTAATGTTAATCATTCTAAGTTAGACAAATGGTTAAATTATTATTATAAGCATTTAAATAGTGATGCTAAAAAAATGCTTGTTAAAAGTAAATTCTGTAATATGGATATTACTGATAATACTTTAGATACTTTACAATGTAATAGTTATACGAAAGAGAAAAATGTATATATTCCTTCTATAGTAGAAGTTAATAAAGCACAAGCAGGAGATACTAATTTTATGAAGACTTTTACAATGTCTTGGGTTTCTAATAAGAAAAGTGATAAGGAAGCATATGTTACTAGAAAATATTTTGTTGGTGATGCAGCTGGTAAAAGTTTTTTAAGTTACAATATTGATGATAATTATGGGGTAAGACCTATGATGATTATGAATGGTAATACTAATATTCTTGGAGGAGATGGTTCGTTTTTAAATCCATATTATTTTGAAGATATTAATATAGGAGCTACTAGTAGTTTAGTTAATGAGAGAAAAACTGGTGAGTATATTGAAGATCATGGTACATTATGGAGAATAATTGATACTATGGATGATGGTACTACAAAAGTTATTACAGTAGATACTTTAGGATATGGTATGGATAGTCCAAAGATTTATACTGAGGCAGAAATTATTAAATATAATCCAAATAATAAAAATAATATAGCTTATTATATCAATAATAATTTAAATGATTATGTTGATACAAGTAATTTTGTTAATCATGAAATAGAGGTTCCTATTTATAAAGATAAAATAATTTATGGAAAAGAAATAGAAACAAAAAAATATAAAGTTAAACTTTCTGCTCCAAATATGTATGAAATGTTTAGTGCACAATCTGCAACTGAAAAATTTGCAAATTCACGTTCATATTGGTTATTAAATACTTCTAATACTAAAAGAAAAACAGGAGCAATTACTGATATAGGAGTTCCTGTTAATGAAGAAATGCAATTGTATGATACTTATGGATTCCGATTAGTTGCTTATTTGAAAAAGGATAAAGTTATAGTTAGTGGAGAAGGTACTTATTATTATCCATATATAATAAAATAGTTAGGAGTAAGTAGTATGGCTAGAAAGAAAAAGAAAAATAAATATAAAATATTTGTGTGTTTTGTTATTTTTTCTATACTTTTATTTGGTTTTATAGGTCTTCTATTATTTAAAAAATATTTTAAAGTTGAAGAAAGTATTTTTGAAATTGAATCAAGAAGTAGTAATGTAGTAGAAAATAAGAAAAAAGATAATGATGAATATGAGACGATAGGATGGTTGAGGGTACAAGGTACAAATATAGATTGTCCTATAATAACTGGAAAAACTGAATTATATAAATATCCTGTTGAGCTTGAGAATTATGGTTGGATGACAAATAAGGATAGAAAAAATTATAATGTCATGAATATATTTGGTCATAATATTTTCAATTTAGGACCTTCTCCTAAAAAAAGTTCAAATAATTTTAAACGGTTTGAAGAGTTAATGAATTTTATTTATCATGATTTTGCACAAGAAAATAAATATATACAATTTACAATTAATGGAAAAGATTATGTTTATAAAATATTTTCAGTAAGTATTATTTATGCTTCTGATGTTGATATGTTTCCTGAAGGAGAATATAGTAAGCAAGAGAAAAAAGATTATATTAAATTACTTAGAGATAATAGTATTTATGATTATGATGTTGATGTATTAGAAGAAGATGATTTAATTTCTATTGTAACTTGTACTAGATTTTTAGGAACTGATGCATATAGAGATATTCTTGTTAGTGGTAGACTTGTGAGAGATGATGAAAAAATCTATAATAATTATTCTGTTGATAAAAATAATAATTATAAAAAAATAGATAAAGTTTTGAAAGGTGATGATAATAATGAAGAAATTGGTTCTGCCTAAAAGAATAATAGGGGTTTTTATTTTAATATGTATTTCTTTAGTTCCTTTCTTTAGTGTTGATGCTAAAGATAAAAGTAAATGTGAAGAAGTTCTTAGTGAAGATGCTGTAAAAAGATATGGCCTTCAATTTGAACCAAAAAATAAAAAAGAAAAGAAGTTTGTCATATCAATGGATCCTCAGACTGATAATAAAACGCTTCTTAGCAAATTAAAAAAAATAAAATTTAAGGTTATTAAAATAAATGGCTTTGAACAAAATCTCCCAACAGGAACTCTTAATTATAAAAATGATTTGGTTATGAATGCAGTTTGGCAAACAGTTGGAGACGAAAAGATAATGTCTGTTACATTAGAGTCAACTGTGGCGGATGTAGATGGTGATTTTTGTAAAGGAAAAGGAGTTATTCGTTTTACTTTAACATATATAAAGGGTGGTGATCCTCAAGAGCACAATGTATATATTGATACAAGTGATCTTGATAATGATAAAATAGATACAACAAATCCAATAGATTGTAACTCTAGTCCTAAAAGTGATTTAGATCGATTATTTTGCAATGCCAAAAAAAAGGTTTTAGAAAAACAACCAAGAGCAAAAAATAAAAAAAATTCAATTCATTTTAGTTTTGATGGAAAATATTATTCTGGTTATAATGATGATAAAGAAGTTAAATATGAATTAAAATGGGATAAATTTGATTTAGAAGAAAAAGATACTCCTACTTTTAAATGTGATTATAAAAGTGCTTATTCGTTAGATGAATTACAAGGAGATAATTATTATAAAGAAGAAAACAAAAGTTATTTATATGGTTCTGGAAGTTATGAAATTCCTTTCAAATATAATTATCATTATTCTCCTGGTAGTGATCCTGAAACACATAGTACATCATGTAAGGTTAAATGTGAAGAGGCTGTTACCATTGAATATGGACCTCCAGTAGCTTCTAAGGCTGGATTATGTTTTGAATATAAAGTAAAGGTTACAAGTGTAGTTAATTGTAGTATGACTAAACCACCTGAACCTCCAAAAACAGATTTTAGTTATTGTGATCCTGCTCCTATTTGTACTACAAGCAGTGGTTTTGTAAGTAATCAAGGTGGTCCAAATGAAGAGTTTGATAGTTGTATAAAAAATTGTGATGGTGGAAAATATACAGATAAATGTAATAATAAATGCTATGAAGAAGTTTATAATAATTCTTTAGAAAAAGTAATGTTTAATTCATTGCAAATAGGTGCAATTGAAAAAATGGCAAACAGTAAATCAAAAATTACAAAAAATAGAAAAAAAATTACTAAAAAGAATAATTTAAATAGACTTATTCAACATGATGAAAGTTACTTTTCAATGAATAATTGTAAAGCGATAAATAATGGTGGATGTTATGCTAAAAATTCTGATGGTTCTATAAGATGGGAAGGAGGACCAACATTCGCTGGACGTTGGTATGATAATAACCCTCATAAAGATTATAGTGAATATGTTAAAGACGGCTTTGGTTTTTGGCGACATCTATATAGAAACAAAAATGAAAAAGGAGAAATTATTGAAACTATTTGTACTGATAATTGTAAATGGGTTGGATGTGATAATGCTAAGTATTTAAATCCAAAATTTGCAGAACAAGATTATATAAATAACAAAAAGATTTATGATCAAGCTAAAAAGTTATGTAAAGCAGCAGCTAGTTGTTCAACAACAACAGCAACATTTACTATCTCTGTAGATTATAAACACAATGTAAAAAATGGAAATGGTTTTGAAACAAAATCTGAAACTATTGATTTCCCTTATGAAAATAAAAAAGATAAATTAAACAGTAATGGTACTAATACAGTGTGTAAGTCAGGAGATGCTCTTTGTAGATCAACTTTATTAGACAATGATGGATGCTATAAAGATAAAGAAAATGAAAGATGGTACAGAGCTGAATGGAGTTTCCCTGGAACATGGATTGAAAATAAAACTGGTAATATAACTTATGTTCCAAAAACAGGTACAGATTGGCAAAATATGAAACAAAAATTTTGTATTCCATTAGATGCATTGGATGTTAACCAAAAATGGTGGAGATATTATTACAATAAAAAATTAGCTACACCTAATTCTACAACAGATCCATCATATAAGAATGAATGTGGAAATAACTCTAATTCAATTACTAATCCTGCAAATGTTACAAAAGAGGATATTACATGGAATATTCATGCTAAAACTAGAAAATTTGGTTTTTATGCATGGAATATTAATATAGATTGTTTCTATGCTTTAAATAGTAATCCTGCAAATGTTTCTACTAGTGATGATAAATCTAAGCAAGATAAATGTATTATTAATGATCAAAAGGGTTCAAATGATTATAAAATAAGACCAGTAGATTTAACTAATCTATTCCCTGCTACTGATGGTGGAGATAGTAATTTAACTGATCCTAAGAGTACTGGAAGAACACCAGGATTTAACTGGTCACAGTATGCTAATACAGGAAATAAAAATTTAAGTTATGCAAGTAAACCTAGTGAATATGTAGAAACTGTTCAAAGATTAGGATATAAAGTTTATAATGATGAAAATTTGGATTATCAATTCATTTTAACTAGAGATATATTAAATGATATGAAGACTACAACTAAAGTTAATGGAAAAAATTATACTGAATTTAATGGTAAGACTGAAGTAAAAAATGGAGTTGTTCATTATATAAGTAGTGCTATTAGAAGTGGTAGTGAATTAAGTAAGGCCAAGAAAAAAATACCAGATAGTGGTAATATATTCTGTAATAATATGAAAAATTATAGTCAGGGCTGTAGATAGGTAAGGGAGTGATAGGTAGATATGAATAAGGCGATGTTAACAGTTGGAATAATTTTACTAAGTTTAATATCTTTACTTTTATTAAATGTATTAAGTAATTATTCGACTGGTGGAGAATTAGACTATTACTTAGTTAAAGAGACAACAGATGCAGCAATGGTTGATGCTATTGATAAAACTTATTTAAGAACATGTGGGCTATATCGTATTGATAAAGAAAAGTTCGTTGAGAGCTTTCTTTATCGATTCGCTGATAGTGTAGACACAACAAGAGATTATAAAATTGGATTTTATGATATTAATGAAGTACCGCCTAAAGTAAGTGTTAAGGTTGATTCATTAACTGTTCTAAGTTTTAAAGCAAAAAAAACTGATGCTGAAGGTAATGTAAGTGAAGATACAAGTGCTGCTACAATAACAACAAACTACGATGCAATATTAGAAGAAAAATATATTTCTGATCCTGCTGTCGAAGAGGGGCTTACAAGTAATAATTCTTACTTGTGTAAGCCACTAAGTTAGAAAGAGAGGAATAAAATGGGTAATTTAACTACAGGTTTAAAAAAATTTATGCAAAATAAAAATACTGTAACAGTAGTTGGTGTAATATTAGCTATTATAGTTTTATATGTTGCATATACATGGAGGATTAATAAAGCTGTTAATCCTCAAGTAGTTCCTTATGCTGCAGAACAAATTAATGCAGGAACACAAATTACAGAAAGTATGATTGCTACTAGAGAAGTTCCACCATCAATGATTTCTGGAGATGTTTTAATAAATAAAGGAGATATAATCGATAAATATGCTGCTGCTGATACTGTAATTCCAGAAGGAAGTTTATTTTACAGAAGATCAGTAGTAGAAAAAGAACAGTTACCAGCAAATATAATTTTGGATTATCCAAAGGGGCATGTTCTTTATAATCTTTCAGTTAGTACAGAAAGTACTTACGGAAATTCTGTTTATCCAGGAAATTATATAGATATTTATTTAAAAGCAGTTAATAAAATAGATGAATCAAACCCTGCAGCTTTAACAGCAGATGCTGATAAAATTATGTTAGGTAAACTTATGTCTAATATTAAAGTTTTAGCAGTAAAAGATTCAGATGGAAATCCGGTTTTCCAAAATATTGATGAAAATAGAAAACCAGCAATGATAGTGTTTGCGGTTCCAGAAGAATATTATATTTTACTTAAAAAAGCAGAATATATGAGAACTTATGATACTTCATTAAATATAGTTCCTACTAATGAAAGTTTAAAAGATGAACCAGCTGATTTGGAAATTAGTAGTGATCAGTTAAAAGAATGGATTAATTTACATACAGTAATGGATCAATAAAAAAAGAATAAAGAATAAAAATAAGGGTGTGAGTTAGATGAATGGTAGTATTTTTGATAAATTAGATTTTGGACCTTTTCGTTCACTTTTGGATAATGATGATATTACAGATATATCCTATGATAATAATGGACAAATATGGATACGTTCACTAACTCAAGGATCTTTAAGAGTTGAGGTAGAAGGAGCTACTCCAGATTTTGTAGAAAAGTTAGCATTTCAATGTTCAAATGTTATGGGAACAACATTTAATAATGCTAAACCATTTCTAGATGCAGAAAGTGCTGAGTTACGTATGAACTTTGTACATGAGTCAATAGCTACAAATGGAATAGCCCTTGTAATTCGTAAAACTCCGGCCAAGATAAGACTTGAAAAAGAAAAGCTAATTGAAGAGGATTATTTTACACCAGCAATTCATGATTTTTTAATAAAGTGTGTTGAAGGGCATTGTAATATAATGGTTGCTGGTGAAACTGGTTCTGGTAAGACTGAGTTTGTTAAATATTTAGCTAGTCATACTAAGACTAACGAAAAAATTATTACTATAGAAGATACTTTGGAACTTCATTTAGATAAGATATTTCCTCAAAGAGATATTGTTGCTATGAAAACTAATAATGTAGCAAGTTATTCTGATGTTTTAGTTACTTGTATGCGTCAGAATCCTAAATGGATATTATTATCCGAAGTTCGTAGTGCTGAGGCGGTATCTGCGGTACGTAACTCAATTTCTTCAGGACATAATATTTTATCTACAATTCATGCCGATAAAGCATCAGCTATTCCATATCGTTTATATTCTTTAATGGAAACTGATTTGGATGTTCATCAATTTCTTACAACAATTTATAGATATATTCAATTAGGAGTTCATATTAAAGCTTTCTACAGTAAAGAATATGGAAAGTTTCATCGTGAACTTGATGAAGTATCTGAATTTTATGTTGATGATAATAATGAACCTAAATCAAGAATTATTTATCAAAAGATTTTTGGAAAACCAATTATGTGTCGACCTAGTGATCATTTAATTGAATATCTTGAAAATCAGAATATAGATGTAAGTGAAATTATAAAAGATTTACCAAAGGATTTACCACTTGTTAAAGCTGAAGATGAGAATATTACTTCTGATAATAATAATGAGGATGGAGATTCTTCATCTAATTTAGTAGATGATAATAAAGCTGATAATACTAATGATGTTATTCCTGATGCTGCTTCTAATCCTATTGTAGCTGATAATTCTTCAAATCAGTCAAATGAGGTAGTTGCTAATAATCAAAATACTGTTTCAACTGATACTCAAGTAGTTGAACAACCTGTAATTCAGGCAGTAGCACAACCAGAGGTGGTAGAAGTAGTTAATGAACAAAAGAGTATTCCACCTATGCAAGAGGGAACAAATAACGTTCAGTTATCATCTATTCCAATTGTTCAATCAGTTATTCCGCAACAAGTAGTTGAACAGCCAATTAATCCAGTTTTAAATAATCAAATTTCAACAATAGCAAAATTAGATGAATAGGGAGGTGTTAAGATGTATTTTACTGAATTATTAATAATAATAATTGTTGTAGTAGGTATATTTTTATACAGAAATTATAAAGGAGAAAATGTTGGAAAATATGTAATTAATCAAGTACAAACTGTTTATGATAAATTTGCTCCTTATTCATTTAAAGTTGTTAGAGAAAAAACTAAGCAGTTAGGACAGGAATATACTCCTAGACAATATGCCATTCAAATATCTTTGTTTGCTGGATTTGCAGCAGTTGTTACATATTTATATTTTTATAATTTAATAATAAGTTTAATTTATGCAATTGCCGCTGTTTCTTTTGTTCCATACCTTACATATTTAAGATGTAAAAAAGTATATTCTGAATTTATATTCGAGCAAGTACAAGTTTATACTTCAAATACAATAATGGAATTTGCAACTACTCAATCTTTTGTTAAAGCATTAGAAGGTGTTAGAGATTCTGGTGTTTTAGAAGATCCAGTGTTAAGTGATGTTAATCAAATGATAAATATGAGTTATGATAATGGTACGATAGATGAAGCTTTAGAATATATGAGTAGATTATATCCTTATTATATAGTTAAGAATATGCATCAATTATTTTTACAGATTACTAAAGAAGGTGCACAAAATTCTGCTGATTCCCTAGAAAATATGCAATTAGATATTGATATGCTAGTAGAGAGTGTTTATCGTGATAGAATCGAGAGAGCTTCATTTCATAAGTCTTTTTTACAATTTGGTATTATGCTTTATTTAATGGTAATGCTTGTGCAATATTTGTTAGGTAGAGAAACTTATTTAGTTTTATTAGAGCGATGGTATATTCAAATTTTAATGCATGGTGTTTTAATTGTTAATACATATTTTCTCTTAAAAGGGGAAAAATACTATAATGAGAATGTAGGTGCTGAGTAATGGAGATATTAGTAGTAGGTGCAGTTATAATGTTTATCTTAATTTATAATAATACTATAGATAAAGATAAATTTTTTGCTGATAATCAAAAATACTTAGAGGCCTTTAAAGAAGATGACTATCAGTTTTTAGTATATGCTAAATATGGTGAAGATGTGGATATAGATCAATTATATTCTAAACGAGTAACCAATGCCTTTATTGTATTTCTTGTAATATTAGCGCTTACAATTACTGGTGGTGATTCGGCGGAAATAATTAATTCTCAATTTTTTCTTAATTTAGTTTTATCTACCGTAATTGCTGTTTTAGTTTTTAAAATGCCTTATATGGAATTAAAAAGATATTATAAGTTACATCTTCATGAAATAGATGTAATGTTACCATACTATCTAAAAAGTTTAGAGATTTTAATTCAACATTATACTGTTCCAGTTGCAATTGGTAAATCAATAGGAGATGCTCCTGATATATTTAGACCTGGACTTAGAAGAATGATTGATAGGATAAATTCTGGAGATGCTTCAGTTGATCCATATATGGAATTTGCTAATACATATCCTGTTAGGGATTCTATGCGTATGATGAGACTTTTGTATCGTTTAGGAATAGGGTCACAAGAGAAAAAACAAGAAAGATTGATGATGTTTTCTAAGACAGTATCAAGCTTACAGAATAAGGCAAGAGAAACTAAATATAAGGAAAGACTTTCACATATGGAAAGTCAAACAATGGTTATGCTTGTTGTAACTGGTATTGGAGTTATGCTTGTAATTTTAATTTCAATGATGATGATGTTTTAATTAAAATATGTTGTTAAAAATAATTAGATTTGTTATAATTAATTTGTAAAAATAAGAAAGGATGGGATAATAATGAAAGCAGCTACAGGAGAATTAAATTTAACAGTAATTACTTTACTTGCTATTGCGGCAGTAATTGCATTTTTCTGGGCAATGTGGCCAAGTATTTCTGAAACAATTAATGGACAATGGACAAATATAAGTACATATGGAGCTAAATAGGGGTGTTATTAGATGAGAGATGGATTTGGAGGTATTTTAAATATAGTTTTTATTGTAATATTTTTACTTATTGTAGAAGGTGTTTTAGGTTTAGTTGTTAATTATACTAAAGCTTTTAAGATGAAAAACAATGTTATTTCAATGATAGAACAATATGAAGCTGCAGGTTGTTTTGAAAACTCAGGAAATAGTGCATGTGTTAAAAGAATAATTGATAAAGCTAAAGAAATAGGATACTCTCCTACCTCTCTTAACTGTCCTAGTGGGTATGATTCAGTTTACGATTTATTTTGTTATAGAGGGGAAATTGTAAAAAATACTGATAATTATACAAGTTCAAAACCAACTGTATATAAAGTTGTAACTCAGGTAGATTTAAATTTACCACTTATAAGTAATATTTTAGGATTTAGTATTTTTCAGGTATCAGGAGACACTGAAGTTGTTGAGTCTTAATGGTTAGAAGGTGATTTTGTGCGTGATGCTTTGGGAGGAACAGTAGTTATTACAATAATTGTTATTTTTATAGTTTTTGTTTCAGCTTATTTAGCATTTAATGTTAATTATACTAAGGCTTTTAAGATGAAGAATAAAATTATTTCGACTTATGAGGAGTATAATGGTAAATGTGAAACTGATTGTAAAACAAAAATAAAAGAATATGCTGAAAGTATTGGTTATAAACCTAATCTTAATTGTGGTAGTTATGATGAAGACAGTAATGGATTATATTGTTATAAATTAATGGAAGTTAAAAAGAATGCTTGTGATGAAGGATCTAAAAAATATTATAAAATTCAAACAAAAATTGATATAAGAGTTCCAATTGTTGATAGTATTTTAGGATTACAAGTTTTTGCTATAAGTGGAGATACAAAAGTATTTGAAGATAAATTTTCTTCTGGAAATTGCAAATAGTATTTAAAATAAAAAGGATGTTGATAAGGAATGAATGTTATTGTAGCTAATACACAACAAAATGAGTTATCTAATTTAGATATTGATATTATAAAAAGTATTTCTGGTGTGTATGAGGCAGCAGAAATCGTTGAAATGTTTAAAAGTTTTTTTTATAGTAAGATGATTTTAGATGTTACTGCTATTAAACATTATAATGATTTAAAGACTTATGAGTTATTAATTCAAGGTTTGGATCCTGAAAAAATAATTTTTTTATTACCTGAAGGAAGTGAACTATGTACTTCAAATTTTTTATCACATCTTATATCAATTGGTATTTATAATTTTACAACTAATTTAAATGGTATAAAATTTTTATTAAAAAAGCCTAATACATTAAAAGATGTAGAACATATTAGAAAAATGGCTGGAATGGAAAACTCTACAGAAACAGGAGCAAGTGTTGCTACTGTTACTACAAAAGTAGAAAGTGGAACAACTGTCATTGGTGTTAGAAATGTGACAGAACATGCTGGAGCTACAACTTTCATATATATGTTAAAAAAAGAGTTAGCAATTGTTTATGGACAAGATAATGTAATTGCTATTGAAATTGATAAAAATGATTTTCAATTATTTAATGATAAACATATGGTTTCTTGTAAACAGAGTGAAATTAAAAATATGTTTCAAAAATATAGTAATGCAACAATTATTTTAGTAGATCTTAATGGAAATGTAGAAGATGCATTCTGTGGAGAAGTTTTATATTTAGTAGAGCCTAGTACTTTAAGACTTAATAAAGTAGTTAGAAGAAATCGAAATTGTTTTAGTAAATTAGTTGGTAAAAAAGTTATTTTGAATCAAAGCTTACTTTTAAATAATGATGTTTTTGATTTTGAGAGTGAAGCAGGTATTAAAGTTTTTTATAATTTGCCGCCACTTGATGAGCGAAAAAGAAATGCTATAATAAATGATTTTTTAACTAAATTAGGTTTATTTAATAAGAGTGTAAAAAACAATTCAGGAAATAAGATATTTGGATTGTTTAGACGCTAATAATTTGACAAATAATGATATATAGTGTATTATGTTAGTAGTGAAGGAGAGGTTTAGATGTTAGATTTAGTACAAATTGGAACAGATGCGTGTGGAGGATTATTACCTTTAGTAAAAGTAATATATGCAGCAATCAAGTTAGTTATGGTTATAATTCCTATTGCTTTAATTATATATGGAACAATAGATTTAGGAAAAGCAGTTATTGCAAGTGATGAAAAAGAAGTTAAATCTGCTCAAAGTAGACTAATTAAACGTATGATTTACGCAGCTCTTATATTCTTTATTCCAATGTTAGTTGGTGTAGTTATGAATATCGTATCTGCTGGTGAACAAGGAGATACTGAAAGCTGGAATAATTGTTGGCAAGCTGTAACTGGTGGAGATAGTGAATAGTAATAGTAATTATTGCTATTTTTTTTTTATTTTGATATACTTATTATGTTATAATGTATGCGGAGTGTGTTTTATGCGAAAAAGAATATTAGTATTATTAGTATTAATTATGTCGTTTATGTTAATTATTCCAATAGAAGCTGATGCTCTTCCTAGTAGAGAAATTAATAATAATGAGTTATCTGAAAATGTTTTTATGTTAACTAAAATAGATAATATGAAGAAGAAAAAGAAAAAAACAGAACCAATAACTGATATTGATGATGTTGATGATTTATTGGATGATTATGATCAAGAACAGGATTGTAATGGGTCTAATTCTATCTTTGGAGATCCTGAAGATGAGGATTCTGTAGCATGGCTTTTACAACAGGCTTTAAATTATATTAAAGTTATTGGACCAATTTTAGTTGTAATTTTAAGTAGTATAGATTTTGTTTATGTAATAGTTAAGAGTGATGATGAGGCAATGAAAAAAGCTACAAAGAAATTAACTTATAGAATTATTTTAGCTCTTCTTTTATTCTTTATTCCTACATTAGTTCAAGTAGCATTAGATTTATTTGGAATGGCAACTGATCCTACTTGTGGTTTACATTAAATAAAAAGAGGTGAATTTTATGGGAGATAGTAATTTAGAAGTTTCTAGTGTTACTAATGATATTATTAGAAATTTATTTTCTACATTAGATAAACCTGCTTATTGGTTATTAGGCTTAGTTTACCAATTGTTTTTTAATGTTGCTTCTGCTGATTTGTTTAGTAATCAAACAGTAATGAATTTTTATAAAAGAATCCAATTGATTATTGGAGTTTTTATGATGTTTCAACTAGCTGTTACTATAATTAGAGGAATAGTTAATCCTGATACTTTTACGGATTCGAAAAATGGTGCAACTAATTTAATTAAGAGAGTAGCAATTTCTTTAGTTTTAATGACTCTCTTAGTTCCTATAAATATTCCGGGTGCAAAAAACGAATGGGAAAGACAGCTTAATAATCATGGGTTTTTATTTGGTGGTCTTTATTCACTACAACATAGAGTACTTAGTAATAATACATTAGGTAGACTTATACTTGGAAATGATGATTCGGCTGAATCGTTTACTGAAAGTGATTTTAATGATGATGATAGTAGTTTAGCAAAGTCTGCTAGAATTTTTACATCGACGATTCTAAAAGGATTTTATAGAATAAATTTAATTCCTTATGAAGATCGTGTTCATAAAAAAGGTAGAGATGACGCTACTATAAATGAAAATAGAGTATGTAAAAATATGGATGATGCAATACTAAATTCTTATACAAGACTTGATGCAGATCCTGGAGATATCATTGCTTTAGTTACATATGATTGTGAATATGAAGCAGCTGAATCTAATGCGATACAAAATGTTATTAGTTTAATTAATAAGAAATGGGCTGGTCAGATGCGATATGGATTTGCTTATATGCCTTTTATATCAGCAATTGTTGCATTTGTATTTGTATTTATTCTTCTTAATTTTACTGTTGAAGTTGCTGTTCGAGCTGTTAAATTGGCTGTATTAAGATTAATTGCTCCAATACCTATTATTTCATATATGGATCCTAAAGGAGGAAAAGATTCTGCTTTCGGTTCTTGGGTTAAAACTTTAACGACAACTTATTTAGATTTATTTATAAGATTAGCTACTGTATACTTTGTGTTATTCTTAATACAAGATATGATAGTTAATGGTATTTATATTAATCAAGGAGAAGGAATTTTAGGGGTACTGTCATTTATCTTAATTTTAATTGGTTTATTTGTTTTTGCAAAACAAGCACCTAAGTTTATTAAACAAGTTTTAGGAATAAAAGATGAAGGTGGTAAGTTCTTAAGTGGAATTAGTGATTTAGCTGCTGCTACTTCTATTGCTGCTGGAACTGTTGGTTCTGCTCTTAATAGTTTTCGTGCTGCTAAAGAAGAAAATGATGCTTTACATGAAGGCAGTGTACTTAATGGATTTAGAAATTTTGGTTCTGCAATAGCAGGTGCTATTGGTGGTGGAGCAGCTGGTGCTAAAGCCTTTATGGGAAAAGATGCTTCTGCTCAAGCTGTTAGAGCAGCTATGGATCAAAGAAATGCTATGCGTGCAGCTCATTCAACTGCTACAGGTAGACTTGCAAGTAATGCATATGGTTTGCTTCGAGGTGAATCTTTAGCAGCTAGAGATCAAGCTATATTAGAAGCTAATAAGGCAGCATCTACATCAATTAAAGCATTTAAAACAACAGCTGTGGAAGAGGCTATGAAAAAAGGAAGTTACGGAAACGTATCAACTGCTAATGATAGGTTTGGAAGATTAACAGGAATTAACTTTAATTATCGTCAATTGGAAGCTGCGATTAATACAAAGGATAATAGTGGTAATTTTGATTATACAGATTCTACTGGAACTGTACATCATTTGAATGCTGCATGGTTTGATTCTTCAGTTATGGCTGATATTGAAGATAGTCAAACAGCTAATTATTTAAAAAGTGATTATGATGAACATACTGGTAAATTTGCAAATAATAAACTTAATACTGATTGGCGTAATGCTAAACATGATATGTCAGAAGCTAAAATAGATTATCGTGGAAATTATCTTGGAGATATTGGAGCTGGTTCAGGAGTTAATATTAATGGTGCAGATTATGCTTATAAAGATATTGGTAAGAGCATAGGTGTTGCCAATGAAAATGTTGCTAATATGAATACAGATATGAAACATATTATGAATCGTGCTAATAGTCAAAACAAAAAATAGAATAAAGAGGAGTGTGAGATATAGTGAATTATTTAATTCCTGCTAATACGAAGAAGGGGCAATTAATATTAGGTTTATTTAGACCTTTTGATTTGGGATTGTTTGCAGGAGGAGTGTTGGTAACTGTAATATTACTAGCATTTCTTCCTTTAAATAATACGGCTGTTACTATTTTAATACTTAGTCCAGCTTTTATTACTGGTTTTTTAGTTATGCCAGTTCCTTATTATCATAATATGTTAAATATTATAGTCGAGATGTATGAGTTTTTTACGAATCGTCAGACTTATAGATGGAAAGGTTGGTGTTATAAAAGTGTCCAAAAAAGGAAATAGTAGTGGTTTTACTGAGGATTGGTTACCAGTTAGAGCCATTCAAAATAATATGATTATTACTCGTGATAATTTTAAAGTTAGTGGAGTAAAAATTTCTCCGCGAAATATATTTATTTTGGATCCGCAAATGCAAAATAATATGTTAGTTGCACTTAGAAATTTTTATAATACAATTGATTATGAGTTTTGGTTAGTAGTTGCTGATAGACCAGTTGATATATCTGTATATATGTCACAGATGCAATTACTACTAAATGATACACAATCTCCTGCTGTTAGAAAGCTAATTATGCAAGATATACAAAAAGGGGAAACTTTTATTACTAATAATGTTGTTGATACTGAATATTATTTTATGTTTAAGTCAAAAGATCAAGATTTACTTATGAAGAGAGTTCGTCAAATGATTAATGGACTTGCAACGTGTGGATTGAATGCTTCACTTATTAGTAATTCAGATTTAAGATTAGTACTTGAAAACTTCCTAAATGGAGGTACTACTACAGAGTTTGGAACGGTGATGCCAGTATGAGTATAGGTTTAAGAAGTCAATTAGCTCCTAAGGGGTTACATTTTAATTCAAGTGATTTTATCATAAGTGATAAATATGCAACAATTTTAACAGTTGTTTCTTATCCAAAATATATTATGCCAGGATATTTATCTTCTTTAACTAATATGTCAGGAATTAAGGTTGTTGTTAAACATATACCTGTTCCTTTTCAAGAAATGGCTAAAATGTTAAATAAACAAGTTGCTGATTTAAAAGAAAAATATCAAACTGAAAGAGATCAAACTGTTCGTGAAAGAATTAGACAGGATGCAGAAAGTTTAGAATATTTTACTTCTATGCTTGCTGGTAGTCAGGCTCGTATTTTTGATTTTCAAATGCATATTATGATTACAGCTGATACAAAAGAAGAACTTGAATTAAAGAAACTTAATGTTAGAAATTATTTAGATTCAATGGAGTTAAAAGCTATAGCTTTACGTTTTGAACAAGAAAAAGTATTAAAATCTATCTTACCTATTTTTCCTGCACAAGATGTTGAACAGAGAATTGGAACACCGATTCCTTCTGTAACTATTTCAGCAATGTACCCTTTTATTTTTGATAGTATAAAAGATCCAGGACTTTCAACTTTACTTGGAGTTGACTTTTCTGGAGGAGTTATTTTATTTAATCAATTTTTATATAAAATACGTAAAGAAAATAATAGAAATAATGCTAATATGATTATTTTAGGTACATCGGGATCTGGAAAATCTACAGCAGCTAAATTAATGCTTAGAACTCATATTAGAAATGGATGTCAAATTGTAATAATTGATCCTGAAGATGAATTTAGAGAACTTACTCGTACATTTGGTGGAGATACAGTTGATATTGGAAAGGGTGGAGAATTTGGTTTAATTAATCCACTTGAAATTGTTATTGATGCTGATGAAGAAGAAATAAAACAAGGATTAGGTTATACAGTTTTAACTAGAACTTTACAATTTTTAAAAGCATTTATGAAGTATTATGATCCTTCTATAGAAGAAGATGTATTAACAATGTTTTCTGAAATTGTACAAGATACTTATAAAAGATTTGGAATAGATTTTAATGCTGATTTTTCAAGATATACATCAGCTGATTATCCTACTTTTAGTGATGTTTATGCAACTATAAAAGGTAGGCTTATGTCAATGACTGATCAAACACAAGAACGTGATATTATGGAAAGACTTGAATTAAAAGTTAGACCAATTGTTAAAGAATTGAAATTCTATTTTGATGGTCATACAACAATTAGAAAAGATAGCGATTTCATGGTTTTTAATATAAAAGAATTAATGAACAGTGACTCAACTGTTAAAAATGCTTTATTCTTTAATGTATTAAAATATGCTTGGGGTCTTTGTTTAGATTTTAATGTTGATACAGTTTTAATGGTAGATGAGGCGCATGTTTTACTTGGAGATAATAATGCATTAGGAGCTGATTTCTTGGCTCAAGTTCAACGTCGTGCTCGTAAGTATAATACAGGTACAATAATTATTACTCAACAACCTAGTGATTTTTCTAATCAAGCTGTTATAACACAAGGAAAAGCTATTTTTGATAATTCATCATATTATCTTGTTATGGGGCTTAAAAAACAAGCTGTTGAAGATTTATCTTTATTAATAGATTTAAATGAAAGTGAAAAAGAAAGTATTAAACGTTATTCTCAAGGAGAGGCTTTATTCGTTTGTGGAAATAGGCGTATGAGAATTAATATTGCAGTTACTCAAGAAGAGTTAGACTCTTTTGGAGTAGGTGGAGGTTTTTAGAAAATAGAAAAGAAGTAAGGTGATGTAGTGTGCCATATCAAAGTCGAAGACAAACAAGAAAAAAAGAACAACCTGAAAATGGTGTTGAACCTGAGGTATTAAACACATCAGATGTTGATCCTGCATCACAAAAAAAGCAGGAGCGTCAAGAAGCGACTAAAAATGCATTAAAAACTGGTCTTAAAGGAGCAGGAGCTTATGTAGGTGGACCTCTTGGTGCTTATGCTGCAGATAAGTTAGCAAATTCTAAGACTGGACAAAAAGCACTTAATAAAGGTGCACAGACTCTAAATAAGATACCTGGTATCGGAAGAATTACTAATCGAGTTAATAAAACTGGTGCAATTGATGCCACTGATAAAGGAATAGATTTATTTTCTAAATTTGGTGGAAAGAATAAAATTTCTAATAAAAATGTAGAAGTAGGAGGACAAGAGAGTAGTCTTCCTTCTTCTAGTTCAACAGGTAGCGAAGATGATAGTTCTAGTAAGCAAATAGCAGGGCTTCCTACTAAGTCTAAGATGCCATCTTTTTTAGGGGATAAAGATAAAAATAAGGATAGTGAAGCAAAAGGTACTGCGAAAGTTAATATACAAATTTTTAAAACAGTAATCTTTGTTTTTGGTCCAATAATTGTAATAATTTTATTATTTTATATGGTAATTGCAGGAGTTGCTGGTTTATTTTCTGATTATGAGGATGCTTTTGGAATTAGTCAAACAGTAGGGGAAGAAACAGGAGATGTATATTTTCAAGCATCTAGTGAAGAACAACAGAAATTTTTTGATAGAGTAAATAATGTAAAACTAGAGTATCAAGCTAATGGAAAAATTGTTGATCCATTAAAAATTGTTGCTGTTTATCATGTTTTATCACTTAATGGAGCAAATTTAAAATATGAAACTATGGATGATGCAGTTATTAGAAAGATTGCTGATGCAATGTTATTTGATGGAACTTCTTATAGTGAAGATACTTTTAAAGAAAATTTAATTGCTTATATAATTCCAGAGTATTTACCTAATACTTTAGCAGGAGAGAGAGAACAACTTGCCGATGATATTTTGGATTATGTTTCTAGATATTACAATTTAATTGGAAAAGAAGAAAATTCAAGTGTTTGTGCATCGATTGGTAGTTGTGTTTATGATATTAAAGGTTTTGCTTTATCTAATAATGGAAATGTTGCTAAGGCAATGCAAATTAAAGATTTAAAGGTGCGTCTTATGGAATGTGGTGGTGGTTATGGTAGTGGAAGCTATAATACACCAATAGATCAGGATTTAGTTAATTTTGAAGATTATGTAGCAGGAGTTGCTTATGCTGAAGTTGGTCCTGATGCTCATGTTGAAGCTTTAAAAGCTCAAATGGTTGCAGCAAGAAGTTATGCTTTAGCTCGTCCTACTGCAATGGGAAATGCTTTAGGAAAAAAATTGGAACAAGAGAATGGGGAGTGGATTTTACAGATTTCTTCTTGTGTTGCTGATCAAGTATTTTGTAATATTAATGAAGGTTGCTCTTATATGGGAGGAGGAGATGGTCAAGGGGGAGTTGTTAGAAGTGGAATAGTGCCAGGTGCTATAAGAACTAGACCACCTCTTCCAGAAGGACATCCTCTTAGAACAGTTGCTGCTGAGACTCAAGGTGAAGTTTTGGTTAATCAACAAGGTTATGTTATATCGACAGGATTTTTAGCAACGGAACAAAGAATATTTATGGCTTTGGCTAGTCAAGGTTTAAATTATAAACAAATTTTATTGCAAGTTTACAATCAAGGTAATCGTAATTATGGAGCTTTTGATATAGCAAAAGGTAGTTGTAATAACGGAAGTTCATCTAATTGTCAATCTGATAATAATAATAATAATAATTATGCAAATTGGAAGCAATATGTAGGTCCTTGGATTAATACTCCAATAGGTACTAGTGGTAATACTATAAAAGGTATAGGATGTTTAGTTACTTCTGTTTCAATGTTAATTGCTAAAAGTGGAGTTCCTACTGTAATAAATAATTTTAATCCAGGTACTTTTGTTGAGTTTTTAAACAATAATGGTGGATTTTCTGGAGGAAACTTTAATTGGCCTGCTGCTACAGTTGCTGCTCCAACATTTAAATATCAACGCGGTATAGATGTATTAGGATGGTCTAAAAAGGATAAACTTAATAAAATAAAAGAAATTGTTAACCAACCTGGATTATATGCAGTTGCAGAAGTTAAGGGAGATACTGGTCAACATTGGGTAGCAATTGATTCTGTTACTGGAGATACTATTAAAATGATGGATCCTGGAAGTTCTTCATCTGATATGTGGAGTGAATATAATTGGAACAATACTTCTAGAATAGTTTATTATAAAGTTGGATAGGAGAATTTATGAGAAAGACGAAAACCTATATTAAATTGTTTATTATTTTGTTAGTGTTTTTTATAGTTATGTTTTTAATTTTTGGTATTAATAATATAAAACAAAGTAATTATCAGACAACATTATTAATAGGTAATAATACAATATGGAATTATAATAAAAATAAATGGATAAATATTTCTACTAGAGATTCCATTGAAAAGTTAAATTGGAAAGAATATAACATTTATTTGGACAATAAAGAATTTGGTAAATATTTCTTATGGCATGATGATAAATGGTATGCTTTTGATAAGAATAAGAATGCTGTAAAACTTGATGGTAATCTGTTGGCTTATAAAGCAAATTTTAAAATGAAATTTTTAGATTTTTCTAAAAAACAAATTACAGATAGAACTTATGTAGATTATGTTTTAGAAGAGAATGATTTAAGTTTATCCAGTCAGTTTACAGCTTTTTATAAATTTGATATTGATTTTGATAATGATAAAAATTTAGAAGAGTTCTTTATAATAAGTAATGCTTTTCCATTTGATTTTAATCCTGAAAAAATATTTTCGATAGTATTTATGGTTAAAAATAATAAGGTATATTATTTATATAATGATATTAGTAATAACAGAGAATCATTAAATGGGTGTAAACCTTATTTAAATGGTGTTCTTGATACAAATAATGATAAAACCTACGAAATAATATTAAGTTGTGCAAGATATAGTGTTTCAGAATCAATCGATATGTTATATAAATTTGATAAAGAAAAAGATGCTTTTAAAATAGTAATTTCTAATCAATAATTAATGACAGTTTTAAAAAGTTACGTTATAATATAGGGAGAGGAGGAAGTAGTGGTATGAAATTGAAATTTAGAGCAGATCCTGAGGATTTATTAATATTTGGAATATTTGCGATTTTCTTACTTTACGTGGTTGCTATTGGAGTTGTAAATTTACATACATTTGCGTCTGAAGGACATTTAGCAGGACTTAATCCTTTACCTGCATTTGGACCTGATTATTTATTTTCAACAATCTTTTTATATTTATTATTTTTACTTGGAATTTTTGCTAGTGTAAGTTCTATGTTTTTTGAAAGTGAAAAAGGTTTTGGTATTACAACTGATAAAAAAGATAAAGGTTATTCAAGATGGGCAAAAGAGAAAGAAATTAAAGAAGAACTAGAAATGGTTGGAGTTAAACAAGCTGATTCTAAAGTATCAGGAGTTCCTTTAATTTTAAATGAAGAAGAGATGTGGGTTGATAATAGTGAATATCACTCTTTAGTAATAGGAGCTACTGGTTCTGGTAAAACTCAAACAGTTATTTTGCCACTTGTTCATAGTTTAGCAAAAGCTAAAGAGTCAATGATTATTACCGATCCTAAAGGTGAAATTTATGAAAAGACTAGTAATATGCTTAGAGCTAGAGGATATCAAATTCTACTTTTAAATTTCCGTGATCCACAAAATGGTAACGCATGGAATCCTATGACTTTGCCGTATGAAATGTATAAGGCTGGTAATCAAGATAAATCAATTGAGTTACTTGATGATTTGGCTTTAAATATTTTATATGATGCTTCTAATAAAAATGCAGATCCTTTTTGGGAGAAAACATCAGCAGATTATTTTTCAGGAGTTGCTCTTGGATTATTTGAAGATGCTAAACCAGAAGAGATAAATATTAATAGTATTTCTTTAGCAACAACAGTTGGAGAAGAAAAATTTGGTGGATCAACATATATTAAAGAATATTTTGGAGCAAAAGATCCTAATAGTCCTGCTTCTATTAATGCATCAAGTACAATTATGGCACCAACTGAGACTAAAGGAAGTATTTTATCTGTATTTAAGCAAAAAGTTAAGTTATTTGCATCTCGAGAGAATTTATCTGAAATGTTATCTCACAGTGATATAGATTTAGAAAGTATTGGTGAGAAACCTACAGCTGTATTTATTGTTATTCAAGATGAGAAAAAAACATATCACTCCTTAGTAACTATCTTACTAAAACAAATTTATGAAACTTTAATTAGTGTTGCGCAAAAACACGGTGGAAAATTACCAATAAGAACTAATTTCTTGCTTGATGAGTTTGCTAATATGCCACCTCTAAAAGATGTTACAACAATGATTACTGCTGCACGTTCTAGAAAAATTAGATTTACAATGATTATTCAAAACTTTGCTCAACTTGATTCTGTATATGGTAAGGAAGATGCTGAAACTATTCGCGGTAACTGTGGTAATATTATTTATTTAATTACTACTGAGCTTAAAGCCTTAGAAGAAATATCTAAAATGTGTGGAGAGGTTAAATCTAAAAAAGATGATAAAACGGCTTCTACTCCATTAGTTACAGTATCTGATTTACAAAGAATGAAGCAGTTTGAAGTAATAATTTTACGTATGCGTAAACAGCCATTTAAAACTAAGTTTACTCCATATTTTAAACTTAATTGGGGTAAAACTTATCCTGAAGCTAGTTATCCTTCAAGAGAGAAAGAAGTTGTTAAAACTTTTGATATTAAAGAATATGTAAAAGCGCAAAAGAAGAAAAAATTATTAGAGATGATGAATTCAGCAGATGATAAAGATAAAGAACTTGGCAATATGCCAGGTATGCCTGGAATTCCAGGAATGCCTAACTTTCCTGGATTACCAGGAATGCCACCATTTCCTAAGACTAATCCAATGGTTGAAAAATTACCTCCTGAATTACAAGAAGCAAGAGAAAAAAGAAATATGGGTCCAAATATTCCAGATTTTTTAACTAGAAAAAATTCTGATAATCAAGAATCTAACAATTTACCTAATATTCCAGATTTTGAAACATTTAAAAAACAAATGGAAGCTTCTGATAATACTTTTAATCCTTTTGCTCCTTCTAAAACATCAGCACCATCTTTAAATAAAAGTGATGATGATTTAGGATTTGATGTTGATGAACTTGTTAAGAAAATAGATGCAAAAATAGCAGAATTAGAAGAGGAAGAAAAAAGACAAAAAGAAGCTGAAGGAAAAGTTAATAATCAAATATCTTCAAAACCTCTTGAAGATAAGAAGTCTGATAGTATTTTATATAAAAATGAAGATAAGAATATCAAAAATGAAGAAAATAATAAAGTTCAAACTAAACCAAGTAATTTAAGCTTAGAAGATGATAGTGATGAAGATGATTTCTTTGATGATTTCTTTGATAGTTAGAAAGGATGTTAAAATATGAATTCAAATTTTAATATGGTAAAAAAACCTAAAAAAGAAGAAGTAATTGAAGAGGAAGAAGAGACTTTATTAGAAGAAATAGAAGATAAAAATAAAGTTTTATCAGCTCGTAAGAGAATGTATAAAATGATGAAAATAATTATTTTTGGTACTATAATTTTATTAGTAATCTTATATATTTGTTCAATGTTTATAAAAAAAGATTATTCTTATACAGAGATTGAAAAGATTGTAAAAGATGCTGCTATTTCATACTTTAAAGATAATCCTAATAGTTTACCTACTGAAGAAGGAAATATAGTAGAAATTGATGCAAGTAATTTAGTTGTTGCTGAAAAAATGAAAGATTTAGGTGAATATACTAAAGAAGGTGTTGTTTGTTCGGCAACAGTTCAGGTTGAAAAGTCTGGTGATCAATTTTTATATACTCCATATTTAAATTGTGGAGATAAATATACTACAGAAGAGTTATATAAAAGATTAATTAAAGATGAGAACATAGTAAATTCAGGTTATGGTTTATATCAAAATAATGGAGCTTATCATTATCGTGGAGAAAAGGTAGATAATTATCTTCAATTAGATGAAACACTTTGGAGAATAGTAAAGATTACAGCTAATAATAATATTGTTTTAATAAGTAATGATGGAATTACATATGAACAACCTTGGGATAATAGATTTAATGAAAGAAATAAATTTACATCAGGATTTAATAATTATAGTTCTAGTAGAGTAAAAGAATATTTAGATAAAGTTTATTCTAATCCTGTAAAAGAAAAAGGTGAAATTTTATTATCTGATAAAGATAAGTCTAAATTAGTTTCTTATAACTTATGTACAGGTAAGAGAGATGCTAATAGTACTGCAAAGGATAATTCTTTAGAATGTACTGAAGTATTACAAAATCAAAAATATGGTTTATTAACTTTATCAGATTATTTATATGCTAGTATTGATTCAAGTTGTCAAAATGCTGCAACTAAGACTTGTCAAAATTATAATTATTTAGTAAAAAAAGGAAAATCTTGGTGGTTACTTACTGGTGATACAATAGATGATTCTATCGTGTATGCAGTTAAAGAAAGTGGAGCTGTATCTAGACAAATGGCAAGTAATTATCATACTATAAGACCAGTAATTTATTTGAATAGTAAAGTTTTATATAAAAGTGGAGATGGAACACTTGAAAAACCTTTTAAAATTAAATAGGAGTCTGTTATATAATAGATTCTTTTTTTTGCATTTATTATAATGGAGGTGAGTATATGAATATTGATATTAATAGTATTCTTAAAATGAATTCTTCAAATATAATAGATATTAGAGATAGAAATAGTTATGTAATGGGACATATTCCACAAGCTATAAATATTGAAGAGTATGATTTATTATTTAATACAAATAAATACTTAAATAAAAATTCTATTTATTATATATATTGTGATTTAGGAAATAGAAGTGGTCAATTAGCAATGAAACTTAGAAAAGATGGTTATAATGTTATCAATATAGAAGGTGGTTATCATAATTACTTGTTAAGAAAATAGATTTATAATATAATAGTTATGAAGGTGATAATAATTGGAAATAATTAATTATATTATTGATTATAGTACTAAATTTATAGCTACTGGTGGAATACCTTTTGGATTTTTGTTAGTTTTTATAGAATGTTTTATTCCAGCATTACCATTAAGTATTTTTGTTGCTTTAAATGTTAATGCATTTGGAGTGTTTATTGGAACTCTAATTTCATGGATTGCTACTTGTTTAGGAAGTTTCTTATGTTATTTATTATTTTCTTTTTTAGAAGAGAAATTTATTAGTAAATGGTTTAATAATAAAACTAAAAAACTTATTACAAAAGGAACATTAAAATTTAAAACAATTGGTTTTTCTGAATTAGTATTAATAATAACATTACCTTTTACTCCATCTTTTTTAGTTAATATTTTATCAGGGATAGCTGGAGTATCAAAAGAAAAATTTATTTCAGCTTTATTAATAGGTAAAGTATTTACAATAATTTTTTGGGGGTATATTGGAAAAAGTTTTATTGAAAGTATTACAGATATAAGTTCTATTTTTTATATAATTATAGCTTTAATAATTTCATATATTTTATCTAAAATTGTTAGTCGAAAAATGAATATTGAATAAAAAGGAGAAAATTATATGGATTATGTTATTATTTTATTGCTTATTGTTTTAATTATTTTAGTAGTTATTTCATTATTTAAAAATATAAATGAATCAAATATTACAGAAAGACTTGGTAAGCTTGAACTAGAAGTTATGCGTGAGATTGGAAACTTTAAATCTGATTTAAGTAGAAATATGAATGAAGATTTTTCTAAATTTAATGAAAGTGTTGAAAAGAGACTTCTTATGATTAATGAGAAAGTTAATGAAAGACTTGATCAAAATTTTGAAAAAACTAATAAAACTTTTATGAATGTTATAGAAAGACTTTCAAAAATTGATGAGGCACAGAAAAAGATTGAAACTTTGTCAGGAGATATTGTTAGTTTACAAAGTATTTTAACAGATAAGAAGACAAGAGGAATATTTGGAGAAGTTAATTTAAAACATATTTTAACAAGTGTTTTTGGTGAAAAGAATGATAAAATCTATAAAATTCAATATACTTTATCTACTGGTGTAATTGCAGATAGTGTTTTATTTGCTCCTGAACCATTAGGAACTATTTGTATTGATTCAAAATTTCCACTTGAAAATTATCAATTAATGGTTGATAGAAAATTGTCAGAAGAAACGCGAAAAAGTTATTTAAAAAATTTTAGAATTGATATGAAAAAACATATTGATGCTATTAGTAATAAATATATAATTCCGGGAGAAACTACAGATCAAGCTATATTATTTTTACCTGCAGAAGCTATTTTTGCTGAACTTAATGCTTATCACTCTGATATTATAAATTATGCTTATAAAAAAAGAGTATGGATTACTAGTCCAACCACGCTTATATCTACTTTAACAGTAATTGAGATGATTATAAAAAATTTAGAAAGAGATAAATATAGTTCAATTATACATGAAGAGCTAAACAAACTAGGTCTTGAATTTGCAAGATATAAAGAACGTTGGGATAAATTAGCAAGAAGTATTCAAACAGTTAATAAAGATGTTGAAAATGTATCTATAACTGCAGATAAGATTTCTAAGAAATTTCAAACTATTAATAAAGTTGAACTTATAGAAAATGATGAAAGAACTTAATATAGTTCTTTTTTTTAATAATTTAGAATAAAATATTTTATGATTACTAGAATAATACTTTTTTTAGTCAGTTTTTGTATGATGGTTTTTGGGCTTTCTTTTATATTAATATACATAAATCTATTTACTTTTGGATATAATATTTATGAATATTTAGAATATATTTTTAAAAGAATAGAGTGTTTATGTTTTTTTTGTGGTTTTCTTTTAATGTTATTTTTACTTAAGAAAAGGAGAAAAAAATGAATTATATATATGATTTAGTACTTAATTTTAGTGAAAATGAAAGAATTTTAGAATTTTATGAATGGATGAAGGAAGATGTTTTATCAACAATAGCAAAAATACCAATTATTAGAATTAATAGATTTCAAATGAATGATATTTTGAATAATAAAATTAGTGTTACTAAAACATTCTTAAAAAAATATGAAAATAAAACTTTATTAGATGATGGGAGTTTATTAAAATATTCTTTTTTAGTTACTGATTTAAGTAAAGTTATAGCTTTAGAATTTAGTAGTAATGGAGAAGTTATAAGACGTAGCAGTTTATTACTTGATGAAGAAGAAGCAGTTATAGAAGAAAGTTTAGATTATCAGGAAGAAGAATTAAATTATAAAATAATAAGAAATTATTTAAAGTTTGATTTTTTAACAAGAGATGAAAGAAAAATCAGAAGTAGCTTAATTAATGAACTAAATTATTTATATAAAAATAAAAAGTATGATGAGATAAATTATCTTTATGAAGAATTATATAATGAAAAAATTAATATTCATGATAAATATAAATTTTTAATAGATGATATTAGTAATAATTATTCATCAAAATATAATAAAATTTATGATATTATTAAAATGACTTAAATTAAGTCTTTTTAATTTAGTATAAAATACTTATTTTTGTTTAAAATAATTTTAGGTGATAAATATGCCAAATGTACATAGTGCAATATCTTTTGGTCTTGTAAATATTCCTATAATTATGAATCCTTTAATTAAAAATAATGATACTTCTTTTAATCAATTACATGAAAAATGTTTAAATAGAGTTAGATATATAAAATTTTGTGATCATTGTAAAAAGAATTTAAAAGAAGCAGATATTATAAAAGGCTATGAATATGAGAAAGATCATTATTTAACTTTTCAAAAAGCTGAATTAGATAAATTAAAACCTGAAAATGAAAAAGAAATTGAAATAGTATCTTTTATAAATATAAATGAAATTGATCCAGTTTATTTTGAGAAAAGTTATATTTTAGAGACAGAAAAAGGAAATAAAGCTTATAATCTTTTTTTAGAAGCTTTAAAAAAGACAAAAAAAGTTGCTTTAGCAAAAACGGTTATTGGAAGTAAATTTTATTATTGTATTTTAAGATTTACTAATTTTGGAATAATTATGACTACTTTATTTTTTTATGAAGAGGTTAATCTTGATGATTTGAATAAAAGTGTAAAAGTAAATTCTAAGGAATTGGATTTAGCAATTAGAATAATTGAGGAGAGAAGTGGGAAGTTTGAACCAGAAAAATATAAGGATGAATATCAGGATAATATTAAACAAGCTATAGAAGATAAACTAAATGGTAAAGCAATAAAGAAAGGTAAAAAGAAACAAAAGCAACAAGTATCTGATTTATTAGAAGCGCTTGAGAAGAGTTTAAAAAAATAGATGGATTTATTTGAAAATAGGGATTTTAGTCCTATGTTGTTGTCAGAAGAAAAAGATGCTTTTGATTCAAAAGAGTTTATATTTGAATTAAAATTTGATGGAACTAGGGCTTTAATTTTTGTGTCTCAAAAGAACTTAGTTATTATGAATAGACATGGAAAGAATATTACATATTTATATCCTGAATTACAAGAGATAAAAAATTATATAAAAGAAAAAGTTATATTTGATGGAGAAATAGTTGTTTTTAAAGAAGGAAAACCTTCTTTTTTGAAATTGCAGGAGAGAGCACATTTAAAAAATAAATTAAAGATTAATTATCAAAGTAAAAATAATCCAGTAATATTTGTTTGTTTTGATATTTTATATAAAAATAAAAATCTTATAAATAACACATTATTAGAAAGAAAAAAAATATTATCTAAGTTCATAGATAATGATTATTTTTTAAAGAATAAGTATATTGAAAATGATGGAAAATTATTATTTAAAAATATTAAAAAATTAGGTCTTGAAGGTATTGTTGCTAAAAGAAAAAATAGTAAATATCAAATTAATAAAAGAACTGATGATTGGATTAAAATAAAAAATTTATTAAAAGAGTCTTTTTATGTTGGTGGATATATAGAAACAAAAAAAAGTATATCTTTGCTTTTAGGAGAGATGAAAAATAATAAACTATTTTATGTTGGTAGAGTAGTAATATCAACTAAAGAATCTTTATATAAAAGTATTAAAAGTAGTAAGATAATTAATAAGACAAATTTTGAGAAAGATATTGTGGGAGCTAATTATATAATTCCTAAATTTAAATGTTTTGTGGAATATATGGAAAGAACTAAAACTAATCATTTAAGACAACCTGTTTTTAGAGGAGAAGATAAGTGAGATTTTTTTTATAAGAGAAAAATGTGTTTTATAAAATAAAAATCTTGGATATGAGGTATGAGAAAAGTGTGTAGTTTTTTTACTAACTTACACACTTTATTTTACACTCTTCACTCTTATAAAAAGTATTTAGTGAATATTTATCTTAAAATTTAAAATTAAAGTAGCAAAACTTTAATAATCTATCTTCATAGCATCTTTTATTTTTTTCATAGTATCTTTTGCTTTATTTTGAGCAACTTGAGTTCCGTTATCTAGAATTTCTTTAACAAGATCTTTATTTTCTTCATATTGTTTTCTTCTTTTTCTAATTGGTTCTAAAAAATTATTCATAGCTTCAATAAGTTCTTTTTTACAAGCTACACAACCTCTTGCTCCTTTTTTACATTCACTACATACTGTATTAGTATTTTCTATCGTATTAACTAATTTATGGTAATAGTAAACCATACATTTATCAGGATCAGCAGGATCATCTTTTTTAATTTTATTTGTGTCAGTTAAAGCCATCATAATTTTTTTCTTAATTGTTTCTTCATCATCTATCAAATAAATAGCATTTCCAAGACTTTTTCCCATTTTTTCATTACCGTCTAATCCTTTAACTCTTGTAGTATTACTAAGTACTTGTTGAGGTTCTTTTAAAATATTTCCATAAATAGAATTGAATTTTCTAACTATTTCGCGGCATTGTTCTAGTAATGGTAATTGGTCATCGCCAACAGGAATTAGCTCTCCATCAAAAACAGTTATATCTGCAGCTTGTGAGACAGGATAACCTAAAAAACCATAAGTTATACTTTCTCCATTAGTTCCAAATAATTCTTTTTTTTGAGCAATCTCGTTTTTTACAGTAGGATTTCTTTGAAGTCTAGATACAGTAACTAGATTGCTATAAAATACAGTTAATTCAGCAATTTCTGGTATTTTAGATTGTATGAAAAAATGAACTTTATTAGGATCAAGTCCTATTGCTAATAAATCTTTTGTAATTTCGTAAACATTTTTTCTAACTTTTTCAGGATTATCAAAATTATCAGTTAAAGCTTGAACATCAGCAATTTCTAAATAAAAGTCGTAATCTTCTTGCATCTTTAAATAGTTTTGTCCAGCTCCAAAATAATGTCCTAAATGAAGATTACCAGTAGGTCGTAGTCCTGTTAAAATAATTTTTTTCATATATTTCACTTCCTATTTCTTAATTCTATCATATTCATAAAAAAAATAGAAGAGAACTCTTCTAAAATAATAAGTTTGGCATATAAAGACTTAAAAATCCAAATAATAAGCCACATAAAGCACCTATAAGATGACCTGAATGATATATTTTTTTATTTCCTTCTAAAAATCCCTTTTTTAATTCATCAATTATATAAAATATACATATTAATATTAATGTAATAGGAATTTTACCTTCAGTTAGATTAGAAAATGAACTTAAAACAATTAGCATAAAGACATTGCTACTAGCACCACATATCGCATAATTATTAAATATTATATTAAATAATGAAACAATAAGTGAAGTTGATAGAAGCATTATTAAAAGATTAATACTTCCATATTTTTCTTCAATCATAGGACCAATTAAAAGTATATATAAAAAATTACTTACTAAATGATCCCAATCTTTATGACCAATACTGTGAGTAAATAGTCTAATATATGTTAGAGGATTAAGAAAAGATGATCGATAAGAAGAAAATAATAATTTGTTAGTTTTGCCATTAGTTAGAAAGTTAAAAAAACAAGCTATTAAAGATATAATTAAGTAAGTTATAATAACTTTTGAATTATAATCAAATTGAAAATTAAAATTATTCATATAGACTCCTTTTATTATTACTAAATATATATTATCATAAAATATTAAAGAAAAATAAATTTAATTTTGATTTATAGAAGTATTTTTATAATTACTATGGTTTATTAAGATAAGTTTTGCTATAATTAAAAAAAGATAGAGAGGGGTAAATTATGAAAATATTCAATAATATATGTAATTATTTAAGTAAAATTACTACAATTGATAAAAATATTATTGAAGTTATATTTTTATCGATTTTAATATTTCTTTTATTTGCTTTTATAAAATTTATTGCTAAAAAGATTATCAGAGGAAAAGTTACTGGAAGAGGAGAATATGTATTAAATCAGTCTTTTAAAGTTATTATTAATGCTGTTGAGGTTTTAACTTTATTATTGATATGGGCAGAATATATTAAAAATTTATTTACACTTATTTCTGTTTTGTCTGCTGCTATGACTATTGCTTTACGAGATATTATTTTGAATTTTTTTTGTGGTATTTATATAAAAATTAAAAAACCATTTAAAGTAGAAGATAGGATACAAATTGGAGATATTAAAGGAGATGTTATGAATATTTCTACTTTAGATTTTGAATTGTTAGAAGTGTCAACAAAAGATGATAATGGACAGTCTACAGGAGTTGTTGTTTCTTTTCCTAATTCTATTGTCTTTAAAGATCCAATAAAAAATATAAATAGGGGATTTAAATATATATGGAATGAATTAGTTGTTAATATTTGTGTAGATAAAGACTTATTAAAAAATAAACAGGAAATATATAAAATTATTAATAGTATAGAAACAATAAAGAGTATTCCTATAAAAATGAAAAATCAAATAAATGAAATTAATCCAGAAAATAGAGTTTATTTTAATAAATATGATCCAATAATTTATACAAAAATAGTAAATGATCATATTGAACTTACAGTGAGATATTTAATGCATCCTAAAAAGTCAAGATTTGTTGAAAGTGTTATTTGGAATAAAATATATGAAGCTTATCAAGATAATAGAATAGATTTATATTTAAAAAGTTAAAAATAAAGAATTTTATTAATTCTTTATTTTTTGTTCTATAAAACTTCTATTATTAAGTAATCTTTCATCATTAGGATTCATTGATATAGCAATATCTACAAAGTAAAGTGATAAAAGATAATTTTTTTGATAATAGTAAGATAAAGATAATAAATCAAAGATAGTACTATCCCAACTAAATGTTTCATTAATATATACTTTTTGATGATTCTTTATTTGAAGTGCTTTTAAACAGTATTTTTCAATGGCTTTATAATTATTTTCTTCATAAGCTAAAAGTGCTCTTTCGACATAAGCATCTCTTAAATTAGGAGCTTCATTTATAGCTTTTAAATACCATTTTTTAGCATTTTTAAAGTCATTTTTGGCTTTATAGGATCTTGCGATAAATCTCATTGATGCTGCTCGTTCTAATGTCCAAGTAGCAGATTTTAATTTAAGATGTTTTTTTAGAGTTTTTATGCATTTATCGTGTAATTGATTAAACATATATTCTCTTCCTAAATAATGCATATTACGATCGTCTTCTGGATCTTCTTTAACTGATAATTCTAGAAGCTTTAAATATGAACTACGTGATTTTTTGTGATCAGGATAATGATTTAGAGTAATACTATCAATTGTAATGGAATGTTGATTAGTTCCTTTATATTTTAATACTTCGTGAACTGGGTGTGTCCAAATAAAATTATCACGACTATGCATTTTTTCAATATAAAAATTTACTTTTGGTTTACCAAATTTATCTAATGACCAATTATAATTATATCTAGCATTAGTTGTTTCTTTTGTCCAAAATTTTTCAATTTCTTGACGCCAACCACTAACAAATATTTCATCTAAATCGGTACAAATACATACATCAGTATCTTTAGGAACTAAATCTAGAGATTTGTTTCTAGCAGTATCAAAACGCCAAGGAGAAATTATTTCTTGATAAACATTTACTCCTAGTTTTTTTAATTCATTGACAGTATTATCTGTAGAACCAGTATCTAATACATATATTTCATCAGCTTCTTTCATACTTTCATACCATCTTTTAACAAATTTTTCTTCATTTTTAGAAATTGCATAAACACATATTTTCATTTAATCACCTAATATAGAATATGTTTAAAAATATAATTTATTAAGAAATATAAAATAAAATAGACAAGATGCAATACTTGTTATTTCAAGTGAATTTTTTTAAAAAGAAAGAGTATTGAACTTTTTCAATACTCTGTAACTTCATTTTATTATTTTTAATTAAGTTTTTTTACTGAAAGTGTTGCATTAACACCATTACCTAGAGTAACACCAACTGCTAGTAATGCTGATATTGCCATATCTATAACAGCACCTGCTGGAAGGGCCACAATAACACTTCCACTATAAATTGATCCAACACCGACAGCTAAAACTCTTGAAACTACTGTTGATGGAATATTAGTACCATTACTTCTAACTGCTTGAGTAACAGTAGTTCCAAGTGCTGCAGAAACATTACTAAAATAATTAATTTCGTAGTTACCAGCTTGAGCGACTGTAATGCTGTTTGTAGGAGTGTAAGTAGTATTTAGGTTTGGTAAAGAGTTTGCAAGTGGTATTTGTGTTGGTGTTCCAATAACTAGATTTAATGTTTGTGGAGTATCACTGTATTTTCCTCCATAAGCATTTAATCCATTAGCAGGGCCAGTAGGACCAGTGATTCCAGTCGGACCTGTAGCACCAATAGTACCAGCGATACCTTGAGGACCGGTAGGACCAGTGGCACCAGTCGGACCAGTAGCACCATCAGTACCAGCAATACCTTGAGGGCCAGTAGGACCTGTAGCACCATCAGTACCAGCAATACCTTGAGGACCAGTAGGACCTGTAGGACCATCAGTACCAGCGATACCTTGAGGACCGGTAGGACCTTGTGGTATAACAAAGTTTAATAAATAATCTGAGTTAATAAATATCATTCCTTTCTATAAATTTAATTTGATATTGGAGTAATAGTAACACTGGCATTTGAACCAGGAGCTCCAGTTGTTACTGTACCAATTTCTAAAGTTGGAGCTGGTCCAGTAGCACCAGCGATACCTTGAGGACCGGTAGGACCAGTGGCACCATCAGTACCAGCAATACCTTGAGGGCCGGTAGGACC
>CAJUTW010000002.1:0-59869 GCA_910589335.1 uncultured Bacilli bacterium
CTAATGCATTTTTATTATCGCTTAGGAAACTGGAATTTACTTTTCTACTTCACGTAATAAAAAAAATTCTTAATGTTTTTACAATCTAAGAATTTTTTTCTTTAGTAATTTATATTTTTTATATTAATTCATTTTGTAGTATTTCCATAGCTAGTTTTGGATCAATTTTTCCTTTTGTTTCTTTCATTACTTGTCCCATTAAAAATTTTATTGCTCGATCATGACCATTTTTATAATCATTAACACTTTCAGGGTTATTCATTATAATTTTTTTAATTATTTCTTTTATAGCAGAATCATCAGTTATATTTTCAATATTATTTTCCTTAATTATTTCTTTTATAGATTTTGTACTTGTTAAAATAGATTCTAATATTTCTTTTAGATTTTTACTAGTTAAAGTATTGTCTTCTATACAATTAATTAATTCTATAAAACGTTCTTTTGTTAGGGTTGTATCATTTATTGATTTTTCTGTTTTATTTAAATAGGCTGAAATATCTCCTAATAAAAGATTACTAGCTATTTGAAAGTTTGTAAATTCACTTAAAAGATTATTGAAATAATCACTAAGTACTCTATTTTGAATTAATTTAGTAGTATTTATTTGAGAAACACCTTTTTCTAAATATAACTTTCTTCTTTCATCTGGTAACATTGGAATTGTCTTCTTAGCATTTTCAATCATTTCGTCAGTAATAATAACAAAGGGAATATCTGGTTCAGGAAAATAACGATAGTCATTACCAGTTTCTTTAACACGCATTAAAACTGTATCTCCTAACTTATCATCAAAACGTCTTGTTTGTGGTTTAAATGTTTCTTTAGCTTCAATCATTTTTTCTTGACGTATTCTTTCTTTTTCAATACTTAAAGCAACATTAGAAATTGAACCAATATTTTTAATTTCTACTTTTGTACCAAACGGATCAGACTCTTTTTTTCTAATTGAAACGTTAGCATCAGCACGCATCGAACCTTCTTCAATTTTACAATCACTAATATTTCCATAGAAAAGAAGCTCTCTTAATTTTTCTAAATAAAGTTTTGCTTCTTCACCACTTTCCATACATGGTTTTGTAACTATTTCTATTAAAGGAACTCCTGCTCGATTGAAGTCTAATAATGTTTTTGTTCCACGATGGGCACTTTTACATGTATCTTCCTCGATATGCATTTCTTCAATATAAATTTTTTTCTTTTCACCGTTTATTTCTATTTCTACATATCCATCATAGCCAATAGGAGTTCTAGCTTGAGTAATTTGATAATTTTTAGGATTATCTGGATAAAAATAATTTTTTCGATCAAAGTGCATCTCACGCCTTATTTTACAATTTAGTATTGTAGCTGCTTTAATAGCTAGATTAATTACTTCTTCATTTAAAGTGGGAAGAGTTCCTGGATAACCTAGGTCAACAACATTTGTTAAGGAATTGGCCATTTCACCATAACCATTTATAGAGTTTGAAAATATTTTAGTATTTGTCTTTAATTCTACGTGTACTTCAACACCAACTGTTGCGATATAATTACTCATTATGTTCTCCTCCTTTTGGATCAAGTTTAAGACTTAGTTCTTTTTCAATAAAACTTGCCAAATGGTAGATTTTGGCTTCTTCAAAGGCATTAGCAATTATTTGCATACCAATTGGCATATGATTACTATCAAATCCAATTGGAATATTTAATCCAGGTAGACCAGCCATATTTACTGGAATTACTAAAACGTCATCCATAAAACTCTTCTTTGGATCATCCATTGGATCAGTCAAATTATAAGCTGTAGTTGTAGTCGTTGGTCCTATTATTAAATCATAATCTTTAAAGATATTAGTAAGTTCCTTTCTCATATCATCTCTAATTGATAGGGCTTTATTGTAATAAGTTTTAGCATTCTCACCACTTAAAAGGTAAGAACCTACCATTATTCTTCTTTTTACTTCTTCTCCAAAACCTTCAGCTCTTGTACCATAATAAACATCTTCTATATTTTCAGGATTTTCTTTAGAATGTCCATATCTAATTCCATCAAAACGAGCTAAGTTAGAACTAGCTTCTCCCATAGCAATTATTTGATATAAGGTCATAGCTTTATCAATATATTTTATATCAACATAATCTACTTTTGCACCATTATTTTCTAAGACTTTTATTGTATCTTTGACTTTATTTATTATTTCAATATTTACAATATCACTCATAAAAAAGTTTGGTACAGCTATTTTTAAACCTTTAATATCTTTGCCTATAAAACGTGTAAAATCTTCATCTTCTTTTTTTGCACTAGTTAAATCTTTATCATCTTTTCCAACAATAGCATTTAAAAGAACGGCATTTTCATAAACATTTTTAGTCATTGGTCCAATTTGATCTAAGCTTGATGCGAATGCTACTAAACCATAACGTGAAACTCTTCCATAGGTTGGTTTCATTCCAACAATTCCAGTATAACTTGCTGGTTGCCTGATTGAGCCTCCTGTATCGCTTCCTAGTGCAAATAAAACATCTCGAGCAGCAATTGTAGTTGCAGAACCACCTGATGATCCACCAGAAATTTTTTCTTTATTCCAAGGATTTCTAGGAGCACCAAAGTAACTAGTTCTACTGCTTGAACCCATAGCAAACTCATCCATATTAGTTTTACCAATAATAATCATATTTTTAGATTTTAATTTTTCCACTACTGTTGCATTGTATATTGGAATAAAGTTATCTAAAATATGAGAGGCACAAGTTGTTCTTAGATCTTTAGTAATTATATTATCTTTTAAGGCAATTGGTAAACCAAATAAAATATTATCAACTTCTTTATTTTCTAATTCTTTTGCTTGTTTTAGTGCCTCTTCTTTATTTAAGGTAATATAGGCATTTAATTCTTTATTATTTTCAATATTTGCAAAGGCTTCTTCTACAAGAATAGTTGGTGTAATTTTCTTTTCTTTCAACAACTTATTAATTTCTTCAATCTTTAAGTTTAAGTATTTCATCTTAAGCACCCTCTCCATCACTAATTACTACAGGAACTTCAATATAGTTTCCACTATGTCTTGGAGCTAAATTAATAACATCTTTTGGATTTAGCATTTCTTTAGCTTCATCTTTTCTTAATTTTGTAGATTCACTCCAACAAGCTATTAAAATATCATCATCATAACCTTTTACGTCGTTTATTTTTTCTACATCATTTAAAAGTTCTTTTAATTCTACTTGATATTTTTCTATTTCTTCTTCTGTTAAAGAAATACGTGCAAGTTCTGCAACATGTAGTACTTCTTCGCGTGATAGTTTATCTTTCATAATTTTCTCCTTTATTTTCTTTTATTAAAAAAGTCTTTATAATTTGCTTGGTTATTTATTTTTTAGATATTATGTATTTTTTTGAAAATGCAATAGTTACTCCTTTGACGTTATTTATTATATCATATAATGGCGTTTTGTCATAATAAAAGATAATGACTAGCATTACCTTTATTGTTCAGCATAACAATTATTTATATATAATTTATTAGGTTTTGTTTTAGTCTTATACTTATAATTTGTTATTGTTCCAATGATTGTTATATTCTTATTTTCTTTTAAATTTTCTAAAACATTTTTTTCAGTTGCCATAGAACATTCAAAATCAAGAGAATATTTTTTTCCATCATCTTCAAAACTTAATATTATTTTATTATTTTTTTTGTCAATACTTTTTAAAGTTGAATTAATTCTTACAAACTTTTTATAATATTTTTTATATGTTTTTACTTCTTTACCTGACATTTCAATTGCTAGATCTAAATCTTTCATAGTAATTGGATCAATATTATATTTTAAATTCCAAAGACCAATTTCTTTATCTTTTCGTCCTTGTTTTTGATTATATTTTATAACTTTATAACCTATTCCATAATATGCTTTAGAACCTCCATCTTTATAAGTCTTTAATGGAAGTGCAAAAAAAGGTCCTGCATCATATCTTGCTACACTAATTACATCAATAGAAATCATAGTTAAAATTATGATTATTATCGCAAAAATTATATTTATTATTTTTTTATATTTTTTTGTTTTATTTTTAAGATAATCTTCTTCATCTTCTATATATTCTTCATTTTCTATGTATTCTTCTTCTGAATTAATTTCATCATCGTTAGTTTCTTCTATAAATTCATTTTCTGATTGAATAGAATATGAATTTAGAATTTCGTCTTCTTTATTAGCTAAAGTTATTGTATTTTCTTCATAAATATCAAAATCTAAATCATTATTTTTTTTCTTAAACATTATATACCACCTCTTTATCCCCTTTTATGGGCTTTATTATAACATATCTTATATAATTTGTAAAGAATGATGGATTACTGGATAGTGTAAAATGGTTTGGGGAATGTTAAAAATAGATTAAATACTCAATTAAAATCTTATTATTTATTAATATTTAATAATTCACTGCATATTATTTTCTTACATCTGCATATTTTTTCTTACGCATTTTCTATATTTTCTTTAAATTCTTCTTCTGTCCAAATCTCAATACCTAAATCTTGAGCTTTTTTATATTTACTACCTGGATTTTCTCCGACGATAACTACTGATGTTTTTTTAGATACTGAATCAGTTGTTTTTCCACCAAAAGATTCTATTTTTTCTTTTGCTTCTTCTCTAGTAAAAATCTGTAATGATCCTGTTAAAACAAAAGATTTATTTGCAAATTTTTCATTTATTTCTATTTTTTGTCCTAAATATTTCATATTTAGTCCTAAATCTTTTAATTCTTCAACTATTGCTTTATTATGGGGATTTTCAAAGTAAGTTGTTACACTTTTTGCGATAATTTCTCCTATATCTGGAATATTTATCAAATCTTCAATAGTAGTTTTTTCAAGATTATCCATTTCTTTAAAATACCCTGCTAAGAGTTTAGCTGTTTTTGCTCCTACATGAGGTATTCCTAAACCAAAAATTAATTTTTCTAAAGAATTTTCTTTACTTTTTTCAATAGCACTTAAAAGATTAGTAATTGATTTATCACCAAAACCTTCTAATCTTTTTAAGTCTTGTTCATGTTCTTTTAACGAATAAATATCAGCAACACTGCCAATAAAACCAAAATTATAAAAATCTTCCATTATCCTATCACCTAATCCATCTATATTCATAGCATCACGAGATACAAAATGAATTAAGCTTTCAATATGTCTTGCTGGACATTTTGTGTTAGAACAATAATAATCAACTTGCCCTTCTTTTTTTATTAAATTAGTATGGCACATTGGACATTCTTTAATCATTGCAAAGTCACTTTCAGCGCCTGTTCTTCTTTCTTTTTTTACTTCTACTACTTCAGGTATTACATCACCTGCTTTTCTAATAGAAACTATATCACCAATTTTTAAATCTTTTTCTTTTACATAGTCTTCATTATGAAGAGTTGCTCTTGAAACTGTTGAACCAGCAACTATAACTGGTTCTAATACGGCATTTGGTGTTATTTGACCTGTTCTTCCTACTGTAAAAATTATATCTGTTAGTTTAGTTAATACTTCCTCAGCAGGAAATTTATACGCTGTTGCCCATTTTGGATATTTTGCTGTATAACCCATCTTTTGTTGATCTTTTATATTATTTACTTTGATAACTACTCCATCAATATCATAAGGAAGATTTGGACGGATTGTTGCTTTTTCATCAATAAATTCTATTACTTCTTCAATTGAATTTACGACTCTATTATTAGGATTGGTTTTAAAACCTAAACCTTTCATATACTCTAAAGCATCATGATGATTATATAAGTCATAATCTAGAGGATTTGGTAAATGATAAATAAAACTATCAAGCTTTCTTTCAGCAGCTATTTTAGAATCTAATTGTCTAATTGATCCTGCTGCTGCATTACGACAATTTTGTAGGAGAGGTTCATTCTTCTCTTTTCTTTTTTTATTTAATTCTTCTAAAGTTTTTTTATTCATGAAAATTTCGCCACGAACTTCAATATCAATTTCTTCTTTTAATTTTAATGGAACAGATTTGATTGTTTTAACATTATGAGTAATATCTTCCCCTATTGTTCCATCTCCTCTTGTTGCAGCTCTAATTAGTTTTCCTTTTTTATATAATAGTGAAACTGATAAGCCATCTATTTTTAATTCACAAACATATTGTGGTTTTATGCCTTCTTTTTTGATTCTTTCATCAAAAGCAATTAATTCACTACTTGAGAAAACATCGCTTAATGACATCATAGGAATATTATGGGTTACTTTTTCAAAACCTTCAATTATTTGTCCTCCTGCATGTTTAGTTGGAGAATCTTCCAATACCCATTCTGGATGAGCTTCTTCTATTTCAAATAATTCTCGTAAGTATTTATCATATTCTTGATCAGTTATAGTTGGATTATCAAGTGTATGATAATTGTAATCAGCTTCATTTATTATATCTATTAATTCTAACATTCTTTTTTGCATAATTATTCTCCAGTCTTTTTTAGTTATTTTTTAGTTATTTTTAAATCATTTGTTTTATATTCTAAAGGGTTTTTCATATAAAAGTGACTTTCATGCGATTCTTTATCTGTTATTAGGTAATATTCCTGATATTCTTCTACTTCAATATTATCAGAATTTATTCTACCATTTTCTAAGTCATCACAATATAGTAATTTTTTCTTTTTATATTCTTCTTCGTCTATCTTTTTTTCAGATAAATCAATCGATAGTTTAGTTCTATAAATATTTGCTATCATACTAAGAATTTCTTCATAAATTTTATTATAGTTATATCCATATATATAATATTGTTCACAATAATAATCTATTTTATTAATCAAATTTAAAATTGCTTCTTTTCTACAATATTTTTCAAGTTCTTCAATAAGACCATATAAATCAGAATCAAAATATAATTCTTGCATTTTTTTCGCTCCAAGAATCCTTTCTATTGCCATAGCAAAATTTTTTGCCAATTTATAAGTATTTATTTCGGTTTTTATAAAATATTTTTGATTTAAATGTTCAGTATAACCTTCATTTAAATATACTCCTATTTTACTATTAATTTTTTCATTATATTGATAAAATCCAGAAAATTGAATATTTCCTATAAATTTACCTGTTGAAAGATGAAGTAATTCATGTTTCAAAGTATTTTTATAATCTTTTAGTAATTGAATTTTGTTTTCTGGTATTCGATAAAAACCATATATATTTTTACATAATTTTTTGATACTTATTGTTATTAAATCTTCAGCTTTATCTTTTATTTCAAGAGTTTCCATATTATGATAAAAAGATGATAAATTACAATGAGAAAAATTTTCTTCTAACTTTTTTGTAAATTCAATTATAACGTCATTATGCTTATCAAAAAATAAACATCTACTGATGTTATATTTTTCAGCTTCTACTTCAGGAGATTTATAAATTATAGTTCCATTAATTTTCTTTTTTTTTAGTTTTAAATTTTTTGGAATATTATCTAATATATTTTGAAAAATTATATTTTGTAATTTTTTTGCTAAGTTATTAATACTTTTCATAAAAATCATCCTTTTACTTATATAAGTATATCATTTAGAATAACAAAAAAAAAGATGGTTGACATCTTTAAATAATTTTTTAATTTTTTTTATAATTTCCATAAATTTTGTGGATATATATTTTCATCTGTTAATTTCTTTAACGCTTCTACTACCATTTCTTTATCTTCTTTATATGTTACTCCATACCATACTGCTGAAGTTTCTATAATATATACTTTTCCTTTTTCTTGTTTTACATAATCATTTAAAACTTCAGGTATTAAAAATTCACATGTATTTAAATCATTTTTATTTTCTTCTAAAAATATATCTAATTTTTTTTCTATTAAGTCAAAGATACTTAAATCAAATAGTAAGAAATTCATACAAGCTATTGTATTTTTACTTGTTAAAAATATTGGACTGCCATCTAGTGGCTCTACTTCTGCTTCATCATTTTTTAATATTACTTTACTTTCTGTTAATTGAATAAGATTATTGTTTTCATCAACTTCACATACACCTCTTTTGGCAGAACCATTTGGTGTTAAAGTGTTTCCTAATCTATAAGCAACAATTCCATATTCTTTCTCTTTAAAATTGTAAAGATAAGATTTGGCTTTTTCATAAGCATCTCTTCCATAAAAATCATCAGCATTAATAACTGCAAAAGGTCCATCCACTTTTTCTTTTGCACACAAAATCGCATGAGCTGTTCCTAAAGGTTTTACTCTATCTTTTAATAAATTTTGATATTCTTCTTTTAAAAATTTATTTGTTTGAAAAACGTATTCTGTTTTTATGTGAGGCTCTACTCTTTTACCAATAGTTTCTTTAAATATTTCATAGTTTTCTTCTTTAATTATAAAAACAACTTTATTAAATCCCGCTTTTTTAGCATCATAAATTGAGTAATCAATAATAAATTCTTTATTTGGCCCTAATGGTTCTATTTGTTTTAAACCTCCAAATCTGCTTCCCATTCCAGCAGCCATAATAACTAAAGTTAAATCTTTTTCCATTTTTTTATTTTTCAATCTTAAGATTGATTCCTTTCTTTTTTATAAAAACATAAAAATTATCATTTGTTAAACTTTCGATAGTTTTTTATGATTTTTCATAAGTTTCTTTATACCATGAGGATGTTTAAATGCAACGCTTACTAAAGTATTAGTTACTTCTACTACTTTTCCTGTACCAAATGATTCATGATAAACATAATCTCCTACTTGATAATCAACATCTTCTTCTCTAAACATTTCACCAGTATTTATTTTTTCTTGTTTTTCTGGTAGTTCTTCTTTTACATTTGTTTCTAGTAATTCTTTATTTATCTCACTTAGAAATCTACTTACAGGGTTAATTTGTTCTTTACCAAATAAAGTTCTTCTTCTAGCATTTACTAAATGAAGTTCATCTTTAGCTCTAGTAATTGCAACATAGCATAATCTTCTTTCTTCCTCTATTTCAGAACTTTCCATTAATGAATTCATATGAGGAAAAATCCCTTCTTCCATACCTACCACAAAAACATGATCAAACTCTAAACCTTTAACAGAATGAACTGTCATTAAACTTATTCTATTTGGATCATCTTTATATTCTTCAACATCACTTATTAGACTTATTTCTAAAAGGAAATCTTCTAGAGAAATTAAACCTTCTCTTTCTTCAAATGATTTTGTAATAGACTTAAATTCTTCTAAGTTTTCTAATCTTATTTCGGCTTCTAAAGTTTTTTCACTTTCAAGGTCTTGTCGCATACCTGATGCATCTAATACTTTGTCGATTAATTCTGTAAGTGTTAAGTTGTTAGATACTTCTTTTAATCTTTCAATTAAATTTTTAAATTCTAATTCTTTACCACCAGTGATAGCATCATAAATACTTATTCCTTCAGTATCAGCTTTTATAGTTAAATTTTCGATTGTTTTTAAACCAATTCCTCTTTTTGGAGTATTTATTACTCTTAATAAACTAACATTGTCTCTTGAGTTGTGGATTAGTCGTAAATATGCAATTAAATCTTTTATTTCCTTTCTTGAATAGAAATAAAAACTTCCTATTACTCGATATGGTAAATTTTCTTTTAACATTTCCTCTTCTAAAACACGAGATTGTGCATTGGTTCTATAAAGAATGGCCATATCTTTGTATTCTATCGATCTATTTGTTAGCTCTTTTATTTTTCTAATAACATAAGCGGCTTCATCACGTTCATTGTATGCACGATAATATTTTATTTTTTCTCCACTTCCGCGTGAAGTCCAAAGATTTTTATCTTTTCTTTGTTTATTATTTTTAATTACTTGATTTGCTGCATCTAATATATTACTAGTTGATCGATAATTTTGCTCTAAAAGAATAGTTTTTGCATCTTTATAATCTTTTTCAAAGTTTAAAATATTTTTATAATTTGCTCCACGAAAACTATAAATACTTTGAGAATCATCGCCTACACAAGTTATTTTTCGATTTTTTTCGCTTAATAATTTTGTTAAGACATATTGAGCTTCATTGGTATCTTGATACTCATCAATTAAAATATATTGATATAGGTCTTGATAGTCATTTAACGTATCAGAATTTTTCTTAAAAAGTTCAATTGGTAATAATAATAAATCATCAAAATCAACAGAGTTGTTTACTTTTAATTTTTTTTCATATTTTTCATATATTTCTTTAACTACTTTTTCATAATCACTTACAGCATATCTTTCATACATACTAGGTGATGTCATTTCGTTTTTACAACTACTTATTTTATTACGTATTGCTCTAGGATTATAAATTTTTGGATCATACCCCATATCTTTTATAATTTTTTTTACTACAGTTAGGGAGTCATCACTATCCATAATAACAAAGTTCTTTTCATAACCTAATTTTTCATAGTTTTCTCTTAATAGTTTTAACCCAAAGCTATGAAATGTTGATACTTGTAGTTTCTTAGCAGTAATTCCAATTTGATTAAAAAGTCTATCTTTCATTTCTTTAGCTGCTTTATTAGTAAAAGTAATTGCTAAAATATTTTCTGGTCTTACATTTTTTTCTTCAATTAAAAAGGCTATCTTTGTTGTTAAAGTTTTTGTTTTTCCTGCTCCTGCTCCAGCAATTATTAATAATGGTCCTTCATTATATAGTACTGCTTCTTTTTGCATATCATTTAATTGTTCTAAATTCATATATTATCTACTTCCTGTTCTTATTTAATTATACATTAGTTTATTTGTTTAGACAATTAATTTGTATTTTAAATAAAAAAACATTTAAGATAGTTTAATTTAACTTAAATGTTTCAATATAATCTTATTTTTTCGTTGTATTTATTATTTTATTATACTTTTAACTTTTGTTTTTGCATATTCTGATATAGGCTCTGTTAGACTTGTAGAGATTTCTTTACTTAATTCGTTTATAAACATTATATTATTTGTTGCTTTCTTAACCCATTTACTTATTAGTTTTAATTCACTTTTAGTAAAATCACCACTTTTTAACATTTCATAATATAAAAATTTTGCTATTGTAAAATTTAACATTTTTTGATTAGTATCACTTATACTAAGAGCAGTATTATTTGGATAAATAAATTTATCTAAATCACATAATTTCATAAAATTTTCTGTATAAATATAACTTCCACGATTTACATCTTTGGCAATAACTTTTTTATTAGTTAAGATTGTAAAATCTTCTGATAATTCGAAACTTGCACAATCTAAGTCACTACATAAAAAATCACCAGGATCTTTATATTCACTTGTACCTTTTTTCTTCTCACTAGCTAAATTATTTAAGAAAACCATTGCATATCCACAAAAAACGCCTTCTAAATCAAGTATAATATCAATTGGTTTAACTATTCTTTTTAAAGTTAACTCATTTATAAAATATAATATTTTTTCAAATGTCATTAAATTTTTTTCTTTACGTAAATTAATATCATATTTTAAAAGTTTTAAAGCGATATTATTATATTGAAAAACTATTCCATCATGTCCTGCTCCAACTTTTTCAAGTTGAGAAGTATTTATAACATTTTCTAAATTACTTTGTAGTACTATTTTTTTATTTTTTATCTTTTTATTTTCCATATTTTTATTACCTCTACTAATTTTTAATTTAATTCTTTATATAACTCTTCAAGTTCTGTAAATTTTCTTTTTTCTTGTTCTTCTTCTATTTTACTTATAATATTTTCTGTTTCTTTATAGTTTTCTATTTGAGTCTTTTCTAAGATTGGTGGTGTTGTAATATTATTTTCATTAATAGTATTTTCTTTACTTTTGTGATTTTGTAATATTTTAATTATTGTTTTATAATCTTCAAGAGTTAACATATTATCATAAATTTTTAATAGTTCATCTTCTTCATTTTTATTAAATGTTTTTTTAGAAATATTTCCATTAACTTTAGTTGGAAATTCTTTAGGAATAAAATTTTCTGGTAGTTTTTTGACTTTTTTTATTCGTATAATTTTTTTAACAGGTTGCTTATATTCTTTTTTTAAATAAAATATAAATATTTTATAAATAGTTAAAAATACAATCCAAATTATAAAAATAAGGCTAGATAATTCTATTAATGCTAATGCTTTTCTGTTACCATATACTGAATTTTGACTATAAATATCTAATTGATGCGTATTTATTATTTTTAATACAAGGAAAAACAAATAATTTATAAAAATATAGACTACTATATTAATTTTTTTGATTATTTTTGATACTTTATAATTAAATAAACTTATATAAAAAATTATATTAGTAATTATTAAGCCAAATGCATATATAGCAAGATTTGGAAAATATATGGCTATAAAAAAGTTATTCATCATATAATCAAACATTTTATTTAAAGAGATATTATATTTTATAAAAAAATAAATTAGAGTAAAAGAAATGAATGCTATATAAATATATCTAATATTTTTAGCATTTTTTTTATTTGAATTTAAAAATATAATACTTAGTAATATTAAAACAATTAATAAAATTAAATTAATAGTTTTTGATACTTCAAAAAATATTGATACTTTATCTACTAAAGAGATTTTATTCATATCTTTCACCCCCCTATTTTTTTATTCTTCTATATTAATTAACTCGGCTATATAAATGGTTTGTGTTTTCGAATCATTATTTGTACAAGTAATTAATGTTAATGTTGTTTTATCGTAGTTTCTATAAATTGCTAATTTTCCTATTTTTGGTTGTTTATAAATATTTACGATATTGTAAGTATACTTTTTATTCTTATATGTGATATATGCTTTATCATTAATGTTAAGTTTATATAGATCATTAAAGAATGCTTTCCATCCTGTTCCAGAATGACCTGCTAAAATTAAATTTCCTCTTTCTGTATCAGGATAATTTGATCCTTCTACTACTAAAATATTTTTTTCGACATCATTTTCTTTTGATCTTTGATCTAAGAAACCTTTAGTTAAATTTATCTTTGGTATATAAAGATATCCTATATAATTATTTGTTATTTCCTCTAATGGCTTTTCTTCTTTTATAGTTTTATTTTGGTCTTCTTCTATTGTAATATTTTCTACTTTATTTTCATTGTAGAAAGTATTTGCCATATAATCATAAGCCATTATTTTTTTTGATTGAATATAATTATATGAAAGAAAGAATCCTCCAACTAAAGTTATCAACGTGCCATTAATAGCTATGATACTAGGAGAGATTCTTTTGTCTTTTAAATTATGCTTTTTTTCCATTTTTGTAAATATAACCTATTCCTAATCCAGTTAAACCTATACCTAAAATTAATATAATTATTGAGGATACTGAAGCTGTATCTGGTACAAAAACTTCTTTGGCATTTATAAATGTAATTTGATGTGATAAATGTTCATTATCAATTGTAAATGTTGCTTTTTCATCGCTTTTAATATAACCTTCTGGAGCACTTTCTTCTTCTACTGTATATGTTCCATCTTCTAGATCTGTTAAAACATATGATTCTTCAGTCGTTGTGAATCTTGCTACTTCTATTCCTTGAGAATTTTTTACTACTAAAATAGCTCCAGCTAATGGTGTGTTTGTTTCTTGGTCTAACTTTGTAATATTAACTACTACTTTTTTTGGTGCATTTTCAATATTAATTGCAACATTTTTATTTACTTCTGATATTGTAAATGTTGTTTTATTTTCATTTAGTAAATATCCTGTTGGAGCAGTTGTTTCTTCAATAGTATAAGTTCCAGCAGTTAAATTTCTAATTATGTGTGCATTTGTTGTAGATGTCCAGTTTGTTATTATTTTACCATTTGCATCTTTTAAAACTAAATTAGCTCCAGCTATTGGTTTTTTAGTATTAGAATCAATTTTAGTTATTGTTACTTTTGATGATTCAATATCTAGAGTTAATTTTGAAGTTGCTCCTTTTTTAGTAGTTTCTAATACTGCAACATTTTGCATACTGTTGTCATCTGGTTGATATTCATATGCCATATATTGAGTAATTCCGTCTGTTTTAGCAACTACTTTTATAGAAAAATCGGCTTTATTCATTTTAGTAGTTGGTACTTTAATTCTAAAAGCATCTTTTCCTGTTATTTTAAAGGCTTCTTTATAAGTTACTTCTTTTCCATTTGGTTTGATAATCTTAGTTCCTTCTGGAGCATTTTTTAAAGTTACTTTATAGCTTTTTGCATTTTTTAATTTTTTAGCTTTTATTGGTTTAGAAATATAATAATTATTTTCCAATGTCATGTCAGTTGTATTAGTTAATTCTAATTTAGTTTCTTCATATCCAATTTTATCAGATTTGTGTTTTTCTGCTTCTGTAACTAATTGTTTAACATATTTTCTTAAATCATGTGGGTCTGATCCATCACCTTTAAATTTATCTCCAAGATTTCTACTTCCTGTTGTATTATCAAGATACCACCATAATGCTGTTTGAGTAATATAATAATCTTTTGAAGTATCTCCTGTAATAGATTTATATGGATATCCATTTTTTAAAATATAGATTAATCCACCATTTATAGTAGGACTATTTTTTACAAGTCTTGCAGTTGTGTTTCTTGCTGTGTTTTTATGAATATCTAAACAATAAAGATATATTCCTTCAACTGTTTTTTTGTAATGAAATGAAACTCCTGCTATATATTTTTCAGTAACTGGAGCATCCCCTAACTGAATAGTATCAGGTGCTGCAGAAACTTTAGTAACAGAACAAAATAATATTGATATTACTAAAACAAAAGCTGCTATAAATTTTATTTTCTTTAAAGTTTTTGTCATTTTTTCTCCTCCAATCAATTTAGGTGTTATTATAGCACCATTATTATTATTTTACAAGCATATTATAGATTTATAGTACTATTTTTTATGTAATTCCATATTTTTTATTTTTACATAAAACTTAATTTCTAAGATTTTATGGATAATTTTTAATCGTGATGATTATAACAAATTTCAAAGTATTTCATATAATAATCTAGAAAAGGAGAGAATTATGAAAAAAAGAATATTTGTTAATGTGATGTGCCTATGTTTAATATTTATAATAGGAGCTTCAGTATTATTTAATTTCAATGCTAAAAATAAGACTAAAAGTAAAGAAATTAAACTTGAAAAAATTACTTTAGCTGAAGTTGCTCATACAGTTTTCTATGCTCCAATGTATGTTGCAATTGAAGAAGATTTCTTCGAAGATGAAGGAATTGATATTAATCTAGTACTTACTAGTGGAGCAGATAAAGTTACTGCTGCTGTATTATCTGGAGATGCTCAAATTGGTTTTTCTGGAAGTGAAGCTACAATTTATGTTTATAATGCTGGTGAAAAAGATTATTTAAGAACATTTTCACAATTAACTCAAAAAGATGGAACTTTTATAGTTTCTCGTAAAGATATAAAAAATTTTAAAATTGAAGATTTAAAAGGTAAAAGTATTATTGGAGGTCGTGCTGCTGGTATGCCAGAGATGACTTTAGAATATGCCTTAAAACAAAATGGTATTGATCCAAGAAAAGATGTGGATATTGATACTTCAGTTGCATTTCCTGCTATGAGTGGAGCTTTTATAGGTGGTCAAGGGGACTTTGTTACTCTATTTGAACCTACTGCTACAATGGTAGAAAATCAAGGTTATGGTCATGTTGTTGCTAGTGTTGGAGAACTTGGTGGTGTTGTTCCATATACTTCATATTCTGCTAGAGAGAGTTTTTTAAAGAAAAATCCTGAATTAATTAAAAACTTTGATAAAGCAATCCAAAGAGGATTAGATTATGTCCATAATCATAGTGATGAAGAAGTTGCTAAAGCTATTTTAAAACAATTTCCAGATACATCTATGAATGATTTAGTAAGTGCAGTAAAAAGATATAGAGCTAATGATACATGGCCTAAGACTACTAAATTTACTAAGGAATCATTTGATCATTTACAAGATATAATGATTGATTATGGTGAATTAAAAACTAAAGTTGATTATAGTAAATTAATGTATGAGATAGAAAAATAGAAAATAAAGCCACTAGAATATAGTGGTTTTTCTCATTAAATTTTTAATTTAACTTTTACTAATTTTTTTATTAATATTATCTTTAATAAATTCTATATTTTTTATAGATGATGCTAATATAATAAATATTAAAATATGAAGTATATAAGCATAACGTGGAGATATTTCTATAAATAAATAAACACCAAAATATAAGCCAATTAATAGCTTTATGAAAATAATTTCTTTTTTAGTTTCCTTTTTTATAGGGAATAGTCCAATGACAAATAACAATAAAGTTAAATTTAATATAGCTTGATTAAATTTTAATAATAAATTATAAAACTCTTTATTAAAGTTATTATTAATTCTTAAATCATAATTTGTTTGAGTCCAAAGTATTACTTCTTTTTTTATAAATAAAATTGGGAACTTAAATTTATCTTTTTTAATTCTATCTAATAGTAATTTTTCCTCATTTCTGGTATTAAAATATCTTTTAGCATCATCATTATTATAAATTCCATTATGTTCAGTATTTAATCCACAATAAAACTTCCAAACTTTGACATTTTTATCTATAGTTGTTTCTTCATTTGTATTTTTAAAAAGAGGACTTATATTTAATAAAAAAGTTGTTAGATTCGTAAAAAGAAAATAAACAAATAAAAGAATAATAATATTTATTAATTTAGTTTTATAATTTTTCTTTGTAGAAAATATCAAACTATATAAAACTAATCCTAGAATAATTACTATAGATTCGTTTCTAAAGAAATTAGCTATTCCTAATAAAAGGGCAAGTACTATAAATAATTTTTTAGTTTCTTTTTTTGTGATTACTAAATAAATTACTAGCATTATAATTAGTGTTTGAATATGTTGATTTGTTAATACAGAATTTAAATATATAGGATAAAGATAAAGAATATAACCTAGAGATATCATTCTAGCATATTCTTCTTTATAAATTTTCTTACTTATAAGATAGATAAATAACACTATTAAAGAAGTAATTATACTATTCATTATCTTTAGTATAATTACATTATTAATTATTTTTAAAAGAATTGCTTGATAAAGAACAAGACCTAATTGATATGGATAAGTTTTAAAATAAAAGCCATTCATAAAATCTAAATTGCCTTTAATTAAATTAGTTGATGCATCATACATTGTTTTAAAGTCGTCAGTAATTTCAACTTTAAGAATAAATATTGTAAATAATCTAATTAAAAGTGCTAAGACAAAGATAAAAAGTCCATATCTTTTTATCTTAACTTTTTTTATAAACAAATATATTAATGGTAAGATTGGGATTATTAAAAGGGTCGTTAATTTTTCTTTTGTAAATAGAATCATTCCTAAAAAAAGTATAAATAAAATATATTCACAAAGTTTTATTATTTTTTTCATATTATCCCATCTTTCATTTAAAATGATACCATATGAGAACTTTATTTTCAAATATATCTATGTTAAACTTAGATAAGGTGATTATTTGTGAAAAAGTTTTTAAAAAAAGATAATCTTTTATGGCTAGGAATTATTTTTTTTATATTAATAATTGTACATTTTCCACTATTAACAAAAAATATAATTGGAGCTGATATTTTATTAAATAATTATTATTATGAAGGGTATTCATGGGAACTATCATTAGGAAGATTTGGACTACTTTTAGTAGGATTTATAAAGGGGTTTTTATCTGTTCCATATATGGATTTATTTATTAGTTTTTTACTAATTGGAATGAGTATTTTGTTAATTATAGATTTATTTGAAATAAAAAAAACTATAACAAAAATTCTTTGTATAATTCTATTTAGTTTATCCCCTATTGTCTCTGCAACACTACTTTTTCATTATTGTGCTATAGGTTATTTTTTAGCTTTTTTTACTGGGATATTTTCTATTTATATTTTTTATAAAGCAAAAAATAAATATTTAAAATATATGGTTTCTCTTTTAGCTATAATTATTAGTTTATCAATGTATCAAGCTTATTTTTCTTTAATTATTACTTTTTTTGTAATATATAATTTATATCTTTTACTTAATAATAAAATTAATTATAAAGAGGCTTTTAAATATTTATTAATTTTTATTTTAGGTGTTATTTTATACTTTATCATGATGAAATTAACATTAGTTATTTTTGATATTAATATGGCAAATTATAGTAATGCTAATAAAATTGGAATTGATACTATTTTTAAGTTTCCATCGAAGTTTGTAGACTCATATATTTTATTTTATAAATTCTTTTTCACAGATAAAATAGTTAAAAATACTTATGTTTATAATCATATAATTAATTTATTACTACTAATAATATTATTAATAAATTTAACTTTAATAGTTTATAAAAATAAAGTTTCAATTTCTAATATAATTATGGGTATTTTAATTATAGTTCTTTTACCAGTATTTTTAAATTCAGTAATTTTTGTTATAAATGATGCTAAATTACAATTACTTATGAGTACAAGTTATTTATTTATATTTCTTTTAATAATTATTTTAAATGAATATGAATTTAAAATAAAATATTTAACTTTATTTTTACTAATTATATTATTTAGAAATTATTTAATACAAGATCAAGCATCTTATGTGAGTTTAGAAAATTCTTTTAATAAATATAAAACTATAATAGATAGTTCTATTTTAAAAAATGTAAATGATTTAGATAAAAAATTTGTAATAATTGGAAAAATTAATGATAAAAAAGATAATTCTTTAGCAAAAATATATGATTTAAATTATGGATATATTTGTGATGATAATATATTTTGGGATGAATATAATTTACGTAAACTTGCTTTTTTAAGATTTGTTTATGAATATTATGGTTTAGAAATAAATTTTGCTTTAGAAGATGAATATAATTATATTTTAAATAATAGGAATACTGATGATATTTTATATTCTATTAATGATATAAATGTAATTGATTTTTATAATTATTGATGTTTATTAAATAAGTTATTTTATATTTTAGTTATTTATGATAAAATATATGTAATTTAAGGAGGCGATATTTTGATGCGAAAAAAAATATTGTTAAATATAATAAGTCTTATTGTTTTAATTGTTATGATAATGCTTACGTTAACTATTCTTAGTTTAAATGTTTTACCTAGTAAATATTTAATGTTATTTATAGGAGCTGAAATTATTTTTTACTTAGTAGCTTTAGTTTTTTATAATTTAAAACATTGGGTTTTTATAACTTTAGGAGTCTTATTTTATATAATTAGTGTAAGTGGAAATTTATTTGGTTATTATTATTTGAGTAAAACTAATAAATATTTAGAAGAAAATTTTGCGGTAGATTCATATGAGATTACTACTAAATATGTCGTTGTTGCTAATATAAATGATAGTGCTAATAATATTAAAGAAATAAAAAAAGAAAATAAAATTAATTATTATAAATATGGTCGTTCTATAAGTAAGGCTTTAAAGACTTTAGGTAATTATAATTATGTGGAAACTGATAAAGGAATTGATGCTTTAAATGATGTTACAACTAATAATAATTATTTCTTAGTAGCAAAAGCAAGTTATGATTATTTATTAGAATCAACTAATTTAATTGTAAAAGATAATTATAAAATTATTTATGAGTTTGATGTTTTAGAAAAAGTAAAGAAAAATACTAATGTTCCTGATTCTTATAATATATATATTAATGGTTTAGATTATACTGGAATTATGAGAGATTATAATTTAATTGCTACAATTAATACTAAGACAAGGAAAGTAGTTCTTACTTCTATACCAAGAGATTTTTATATTGATGTTCCTGCTTATAATATGAAGGATACATTAATGTGTATGGGTTCTCTTGATGCAGAAGTTAGTAAAGAAGCTTTAGAAAAATTATTTAATACTAAAATTGATTATACAATTAATTTTAATACTAATAGCTTAGTTTCTATTGTTGATACTATTGGTGGAGTTGAGTTTTGTTCAAAGTATGATTTTTATACTACTCATGATTTGAATTTAGGAAGTTATTCTGATAAAGGTGAAAAACTTCATGTTACAAAGGAATGTCGTACATATAATGGACTTGAAACTTTAGCTATAGCACGTCAAAGGATGGGACTACCTGGAAGAGATAGAGCTAGACAAGAAAATTGTAGACAAATACTTATTAATATAGTTAAAAAATTAGCATCTACTACTACTTTAAAAAATTATGATAATGTTTTAAAATCATTTGATGGATTATATACTACAGATATGAATAAAACAGTAATTTCTAATTTAATAAAAATTGGAATTGATGATATGAATTTTGATATAATAGAACAAAGTGTTGATGGTGTTGATGGTATTGGAATTGGTCATCTTGGAACACAAGAGTCATGGATTATGACACCTGATATGAATATTGTTAATAACGCTAGTAAAAAGATTAATGAAGTTTTGAAAGAAAAGAAGTAATATAAGATTTAATTAGAAAAAGAAATTTAATTAAAAGATTTCTTTTTTTGTATATAAAATTTTTTCTTTTATTTCTTTTATTTATTTTCTATGTAATTTTAATAATATTTTTAATTTTTAAATCAAATAAAAAAACATGATATAATAATTTAAAGGAGATAACTATGAAAATTGGAATAGATATAGATGATACAATTACAGATACAAGAAGTCTTCAAATAAAATACTGGAAAGATTATATAAAAAGTTATCCTAATGAAAATTATACAGAAAATTTGCCAGATTCAATAAACGGTTTTTCTGATTCCTATGTACAAATCTTTTGGGATATATACCGTGAACAACTTTTTGATGCTCCTATAAAAATAATGTTGATTTAATAACTAATAAATTAAAAGAAAATGGTCATACATTATGTATTATTACTTCAAGATGTGATGATAAATATTTAGATTTAAAGAAAAGAATTAGAGAATTTATGGAATTTAATAATATTCATATTGATATCATTTATACAGGTATTAGAAATAAAGGTAAATTTTGTTATGAAAATAATTTTGATTTATTTATAGATGATAGTATAGACCATGTAAAAGCAGCAAAAGAATATGGGATAAATGCAATTTTATTTAATAAAAATACAAATTATGAAGGATTACAAACTGATAATTGGTCAGATTTATATGAAATAATAAAAAAAATGAATTTATAATTATAATTCATTTTTTATTTTTATATAGTCATCATAAAACCAATTAAACCTTGCATTTTCTATTTTATATTTCATATTAATATCCTCTTGTTATCATTTTTTAAAATTTTACTTTAATGTTATACATATTAAATTTATAATAGCAATTGTTTTTATCAATTTTAAATTTTTCTCATAAACTATTATAGTTGGGAGGTTTTTTATGACTAAGCTACTAAGTATTAATAATTTAAGAAAAATATATCATACTCATGATACAGAAATAGTTGCAATTGATGATGTTTCTTTTTCAATTTCTAAGGGTGAATTTATTTCTATTGTTGGTCCTAGTGGTTGTGGAAAATCAACTATTTTATCTATTTTAAGTAACTTGATTCCAAGTTCTGGTGGAGAAATAAGTTTAAAAGATTCTAGTTTGGCTTATATGTTACAAGAAGACTGCTTGTTACCTTTTAGAACAATTTTGGATAATTGTTTGATTGGCCTTGAAGTAACAGGTAATTTAAATAAAGAAAGTAAAAATTATGTTATAAATCTTTTGAAAACTTATGGTCTTGGAGACTTTATGTATAAATATCCTAATAATTTATCTGGAGGGATGAGACAAAGATGTGCTTTAATTAGAACTTTAGCTACTAAACCTGATATTTTACTTTTAGATGAAGCTATGTCTGCACTTGATTATCAATCACGTTTAGCAATTAGTGATGATATTTATAAAATTATTAAAAATGAAGGTAAAACTGTAATAATGGTTACTCATGATATAGCTGAAGCTATAAGTATGTCTGATAGAATAATTGTTCTTACTAAAAGGCCATCTAAAGTAAAAAAAATATATGAAGTTAAATTTGAAAATAAATCTACTCCTATAAATAATAGAAAAGCAAAAGAATTTTCAATTTATTATGATAAGATATGGAGGGATTTAGATGTACACATTTAGTGATGAACATAAAAATTATTTAAAAAAAATTAAACATGAAAAAATAATTGTAGGTTTTTTTAAATTTTTTATAATATTTATATTTTTACTTTTATGGGAAATTTTAGCGAAATATTCAATAATTAATACTTTCTTGTATTCTAGTCCATCAAGAGTTATTAACACAATTATTTCTTTATTTAATAGTGGAGAATTATTTACACATATTGGTATTACTTTATATGAAGTCTTTATAAGTTTTTTATTTGCTACTTTAATAGGTTTATTTTTTGCTACTATACTTTGGTTTAATAAAATTTTAGCTAAAGTGGTCGATCCTTATTTAACTATATTAAATTCTCTTCCTAAAGTAGCATTAGGACCTTTAATTATAATATGGGTTGGGGCTAGTATAAATTCAATTATATTTATGGCTTTAATGATTAGTTCTTTTGTAACTATTATTAATATTTATAATGGATTTATTAATGTAAATAAAAATTATGTAGTTATGCTTAAAAGTTTTGGAGCTAGTAAATGGCAAATTTTTAAAAAAATAATTTTTCCAAGTAATATTTTAAATATTATTTCTGCTTTAAAAATTAATGTTTCTATGAGTTTAATTGGGAGCTAAGACATATGTAGAGAAAACTATATATTTTTTATGTTAGCTTTCACTAACATTCCAATATATCTTTAGTGTTTTCCCATCTACAACTATTTTATCTAGCAGTTGTTCTACGACATTTCTTTTTTCTTTAAATTCCATGCCAGTCCAAACACTTTCTAGATTTTTAATTTTATCATAAGTTGTTGTTGCTCTTTCTTTTTCTTTTATATTTTCTAGCTCTTTTTTTATATCAGACTTTTCACTTGTTAATTTAGCAAGTTCTTTTTTTATTTCTTCATTTGCTATATTATCTGAAAGTAACTGAATCAAGTTTTCAATTTTTTTCTGTGTCTTATCCAGTCTTATATTAAGTTCATCAACAAGATTTGTTTTAGATAAATCAAAAGTATCTCTAAATAATTCTTCATTTAAAGACATAGCAAATAATTGTTCTAAGAAGTTATCCTCAATTTCAAAACTATCAAGTTTTATATTATTACAATTCGGATCTTTGATTAGTTTTGGTTTACTCTTTTGTTGAGAATAGCAATAACAAATTATTCTTTGCCCCCATTTTTGATAACGGTACTTTGCTCCACAATTACCACAATATATTTTACCTGATAACAAGTAATGACTTGCATGTTGATTCTTGCTTCTTTGTTTTTCTATTGTTTGTAATTGTTTATATTCTTCTTCACTAATTATTGCCTCATGCTTGCCATCATAAAGTTCACCTTTAAATGGAATCTTCCCTAAATTAGTTTTAGAACTTAATATTCCTTGAATCCACGATTCATCATATCCTGTTACTTTAGAAAGTTCATTATAACTGTATCCTTGAAGTCTTAATGTTTTCATTAAATCAAAGATGACTTTTCTTTCACCATTAACAACTAGCATACCTGCTTCTTTGTCGTAATCATAAGCAAAAGGAGTTTTACCTCCACCTCGCCAATAACCATTTTCAGCTCGCTTTTTAAGACCAATTCTAGTACGCTCTAAAATAGTTTCTCTTTCTAATTGAGCAAATACTGAAAGAATTCCAATCATTGCCTTACCAAATGGAGTAGTCGTATCAAAACTTTCTCTAACAGAGATAAAACCAACTTCATTATTATTAAATACTTCTTCAATTAAATATAAAGTATCCTTTTGACTACGAGATAGTCTATCTAGTTTGAAAACTAAAACCGTATCAATTTTTCCATCTTCACAGTCTTTTATTAATTTCTGAATTGCAGGTCTTTCTAAGTTCTTACCACTAAATCCTGGATCAGCATATAATTCATAATCAGACCATCCTTGACTTTTCAAGTAACCTTCTAATGATTCTATTTGAGCTTCTATTGAATACCCATCGACTTGAGCATCTGTTGATACACGAACATAAAGAGCTTTAATTTTTTTTACTTCTGCTTTTATATCGTTAATATTTTTTCCTCCTTCTTTTATAAAAGCATTTTTTGTAAAAAAACTTGCAACTACATAATACCATTTTTATACAAAAAATGAAATACTTATAGATTATTACACTTCTTTTAGATACTTCTTTAGTAATGTATATATTAATGCCTGATTTAAAATTATTTTTTTAGGTTCAATTTTATTTTCATTCTTATCATAATTCTCAACAGTTAAATGCATATAAACAGCTCCCTCTCTAAATTATATTTTTAAGACACAAGACTGATTACATCAAAAAAGACTAATTAGAAATTCTACTTTCTAACGAGTCTTTATAGTTTTCTAAATACTCAATATACTTTGTTCTAAAATACTTCTCATTTAACCATTTAACACCAATAGCAGAAACATAGACTTTTCCATACTTAATATATTTAAGTGGATAAGGAAAATGTTTCTGCATTCCATTTGTTGCTACACCTATAGCATTTTTGGTTTTATTAAAATGAGTTCTTAAATATTTTAATGGTAGGTCACAATACTCTAGTTTTTCATGAGGAATTTTCAAATAGTCTTCTAGCACTTCAATATACCTTTCAAGAAAATTAATTTTTAAATCTTTTGAATTACCTTCTTTGAATTCTACTTCTATAAACCAAATTAGACATTCTACGGATACAGAAGTAATAGTAGATCCGTCTACTGTTGACTTTCGATAACAAAACGCACTCCACCATTTAGAACGCCTTTTTATTTTTTTCAAAATTTCAAAATGTTCTTGATATGAAAATGAAAGTTTCTTACAAAGAAACCAATAAGGATCAACATACAATTTTCCTATAAAAACACCTCCTTTTCTTTAAAATTTTTGGTTACTGAAATTGTGATTTTTTACTACTTAAACTATCAAGCATGGTGTCTACACACCCAATACTCGTTAGGGCATATCCCTAAGACCCTCAATTAGTCTCCGACAGTTTAGAGATTTTTTCAAAATCAATTATTAAATCTTCAAAATATAACCAATATTATTACTAATTTTTACGAAAATCTTTTCTTATAACTTCATGTTTTATTTATAAAATTCACGCCTTTCTTTTTAAAAACATAAAAAAGGACATGAAAAAAGAGAGACAATATATCTCTCTAAAATCCAATTTTATATTTTTAATCATTTATATCAGTTCATATTGAACTAGATATTAAAATAATTATATAGTCAACATAGAGGACTTAAGTAAAAATACATTTCCAAAAACACTCATTTTTACCAAAGAAAAAACCTACGAAATTGTAAGTTTTTATATCATCTTCTAATTGTCCTATATTACCATAATAGCACATTTTTTTAGGACATGCAATGGCACGCTTTTAAAAAAACTAATACTAAAATGGTATCAATCCCTTATAAACAAAGGGAAAAAATAGATAAAAAAATTTTTATATAAATCAATTTTTATATAAAACTGCACTAAATGATTTATACATTATAAAAGAGAGAAATCTAGTTAAATTTTTCTCTCTCATTATAATTTATCTATATTACCATAATAACACGTTTTAAGTGGAAGGTAAACGGAAAATTAAAAATTTATAATACTCGTTTTTCCCTTTATTTATAATGCTTTGCAGAAATTTTTGAAAATTATTTTTTCCATATTTTAAAAAAAACAAAAAAATCGCTATCTAAATATCACATAAAACATTTTTTTACTCTACAATTATTTTAGTCTATTTTCCATAATTGGAATTTTCCTGTAATTTCATTTACATCATCTGTATTTCCGTAGATAATAGCTCCTAGATACTCTAATTGTTCATTTTCTTTATTACTAATTGAAGCAACAAGTTCATCATCTGTTCTTGTATCTAGCATATCTTTAGGATAATCTGCAACTAATAAATTTGGATTAGCTTTTGCTTTATCTATTGCTGTTCTTAATTTTCCAGCTTTTACTTTAGTTACTATAAATGGAAATTGACTTATCCCTAAATGATTTATATTTGATTTATCAGTAATAATAGGTTTCCCCATAATTTCACTATCTGAATATTTTCCTATAGCAATTGCAAGATGACCAATAACATTAAGTGCAATTGATGCATCTACATTGGTAGCTATAATACCAACAATTTTTTTATCTTCATAATTCATTATTTCATTTCTCCTTTATTTATATATTTATTTTTTAAACAAAGGAGATTAAACATTTTCAAGAACTTCTATTTTTGCCCAAAGTTCTGCCCCATGCATTCTTCTAGGGTATCTAAGCATAATTACACCTCCTAACAATTAAAGTATTTTCTCATTAAATTGAATAATAATTTACCATAAATTGCTTTAATTTTCAACTGCACAGTAATTATTTTAATAGTTTTTTATATGTCTTACTTCAATACTTGGTATTGTAATTTCATGAGGCAAATCAAAAACATACTTTACTGTTTTTGCCACATCTTCTGATGTCAAGCCTGTATTCATAACTTCTTTTGGTAATTCATTATTTGCTCTTACATAAAAGTCCGTTTGAATCAATCCAGGACAAACATCAGTAATTTTAATATTATTTCTTGCCAAATCTTCTTGTATTGCTTTTCTAAACGCATTTGTACTTTGCTTTGTAGCATTGTATATAGGAAATGGGGGTTCACATGTAACTCCACTTTGAGAATTAATATTTATAATTTGACCATATCCTTGCTTTTTCATAATAGGAAATATACTCTTTATCATTGCTATTGTTCCAAAAACATTAGTATCAATTACTTTTTTCACTCTATTTAATTGATTCATTTGATTAAACACTGGTTCTTCAAGTTTTGACATATCACCAGAAATCCACATTCCAGCACAATTGATTAAACAATCAACTCTTTTATCATTAATTTGGTTAATAACTCTTTCTATTTCCTCATCATTACTTAAATCACATACAAAATACTCTTTGTTTAATTCATTAGCTATTTTTATTAATGATTCCATATCATTATCAACTAATATTAAATTTTCATCTTTTAAAGTTTCAGCAATTGCTTTACCTACGCCATTTGCTGCACCTGTAATAATTACATTTTTCATAAATTTTTATCCTTTCTTAATTGTATTTTTTATATTCGTGAACTTCATTTTCATCAAATGGATTTGATTGTATTTCTAACATTCTCAAGTTACCTTTATAACTATATTTTTGTTTCGGTAATATTTCAATCAAATCATTTTTTACTACAGAAATAAAATCATTTTCTATTTCAAATTCACCGTTTCCATCTATAATATAATAGAATATTGTACTTTTATCTAGCATACAATAATTATCTCTTTCTTCCGCTACATCAACAAAGCAAATACTCACTTCATCACTATCTATTTTAGGTAATATTACATTAAATCCATTTTTTGAAAAATCATAATTCTTATTTAAATTTTTTATATATTTTTCTCTCATATAATCACCTCATAATTTTGTTTATCTTATCATTTAATTAACCCTATATCTATTAATAAATCTTCTAAATATTTATCTTTTTATAATATAACAATAGGATAGCTATAATCATTTTGATTTCTACTCCAATTGTCAACTTTTAATACTTCTCCTAAACCTAATTCATAGGATATTCCTAAAGAATAGATGTACAATGGATAATCCAGAGCAAATCCAGTATTGGAATTTAAAAGTTCACTTAAATTAAATTGAATAATTTCCATATAAGATGCTTCCATTCCTTAATTCATAAATTCTTAGTTACATTATTCTTGCAAATCAATATTTTTAGTTTCTAATACTAATTCATCAAAATCAGATATATACTTTTGATCTTGCACTACACGATATTTTTCATATTCATCTAGTGCCAGCTTATCTGCGATTTCTCTTTTTATTTTTCCATTATCTTTTAAAATGTTATATTCATTTAAATTTAGAAACATTTCTAATTTTTCTTTCCATTCTTGCATGGAAATGATATGACCTAATTTAACTTGCCTTTCAGCAAAATCTAGATACATTGATACTAAATTATTAAGTTCTTTTATTTCTTCTTCTGATAGATAATTTTTAGCAATTACAACATCTGTTTCAAGTATTTTACCATCAGGGGCATTCTTCCAAGTTTGAAGTCCCATGTAGTCCTTTTTTGAATCAACTCTATTATATATAATTTCTGGTGCTGTCATTCCTGTGATAGCGAAGTGTAATTTATTTTGCACATTTTTATAGAACTCTTTTGTTGTTTCACTGTTTTTATCATAATCATAACTACACTCTTTATAAATATCTGTAATCTTTTGATAAAACCTTCTTTCACTAGCACGAATTTCTTTGATTTTAATTAATAATTCATCAAAATAATCTTTACCAAATTTAGGGCCATTTTTTAATAACTCAGTATTTAAAACAAAACCTTTTTTGATATATTCTTTTAAAGTATTCGTTGCCCATATTCTAAAGTCTGTAGCTTCTTTTGAGTTAACACGGTATCCTATAGCAATTATGGCATCTAAACTATAGAAGTTTGTATTATAATCTTTTCCATCTGAGGCAGTTATTCGAATTTTTCGAATAACTGATTTCTCACTTAATTCATCACTATTAAATATTTCCTTTAAGTGATAATTAATTGTATTAACTTTAACATTGAAAAGTTCAGCCATTGTTTTTTGAGTTAACCAAAAATCTTCGTTATCATATAAAACTTCAATAGATTTATTTGTGTTTTCACTTTGGTATAAAATTAAATCTTTTAATTTATCCAATTTCATTTAATTACCTCCCTTCAATCTTTAATTTTTATTAAATATTCATTTCAACATCCATTTGATTAAGAAACTTTTCTAAATTATCTAAAAGTTCATCATAGAGAACTATTTGTATGTGAGCATATGAATAGTTCAAGTCTCTTAATGCTTTTCGTAATTTCAATTTAACAACATTCTCGGTCATTCCGTTTTTTTGCATATATTTTTCTATATGATCTTTTTTCATTAAATAATCAGTGGAACCTATTACTAGCATTCCTGTCGCAGACTCTGCACCCTTAACTAGCTCCCTACTTTCCTGTGCATGAGGCAATAACATTAAATAATTGTTAACTTGTGATATTGCTGTACTTAATTTAGCTGTTGGAACTATGTTGTCGTGAGACTCATCTACTTTAAAAAGATATTCATCAGATTTTTTTAATTCTACTACATCTAAAAAACCATATCTATTGATAGTTAATAAATCTAAATTGCTATTTGTATTTCTTAATTCAGAATTTAGTGTAAGAGCAGCTTGAGGTATTTGTTGTTCTATAGAGCCAAATAAAAGATATGAGCCATACAATTCAAAATATCGTTGCCATGCGTATTCTTTACCAATGTGTTCTCTTTCTATTCCCAATTTCTTTTCTACACCATTTTTTTTAATTAACAAATCTCTTCCAATTTGAATTATATCTTTTAATCTATCTTTATTAATATCTGTAACATCTTTTAATGATATTTTAATCTTTCCATTTTTAATCAAACTAGGAATTAGTTGAGCCACTTTCTGTCTATCTTTGTCTTTTAAAACGCCTGAATCAATTCCATTAGATAAAGTTTTTACAACATTTACTATATCATTGGATGAAACTTTTTCTTTTTTATATAAACGTTCTATAACTGTTTTTAATTTTCGAACATCCGTTGCTGGTTTAACGACATCATTTTTAAACGATTCCATATAAACAATAACTGTATTTGTTCGTTCATCATATGTCATTTCACCTGTGCCTACCTTGAATAATAATCTTATTTTATTATCTATTTTCTCTTTTAATTCTTTTACTCCTGTAACATTAAATAATTTAAGTAATTCGTCTTTAAACATAGTTGTAATACTAGTGTTATCTGCATTTTTAAAATAATGCGATCTTTTAAATATACTTTCATCTTCTATAACAGGGGTATCTTTAAACAGTACAATTATCTCCCTATTTATTTCTTCATATTCATATACTACTGATTTCTGCTCTACAGCCATATATTTCCTCCTTCATCTACAACACTAGCAATCCCTTAATAATTCATATACATTATAACATTTTTTTCAGCACATTCATATAACTATTGCTATATTTCTATTTCTTCTTCCAAATCTTTTTCAACATCTTTAAACCATCCTAATTCTTCATCCCATTCAAGTTCATTATTTTTTAGTCTAGCTATATTATTTAAAATTGAGTTCTTTAGATATCCAAACCTATTTGCTATTTTTTCACCATTCTCATCAACAAAATTACGATCTAGTACTCTTGGTATTATATAGTGCAAAATCATCAACAAATCCTTTGTTTCGTACTCATTTAAGAGAGTTTCAAATAACTTGTCATAATTATAAATATCAGTATCATCTTTTGTAATGTATTTCCTATCTATTAAATTAATAGTTAAATAATTATGATTATCTTCAAAAATTCGATTTTTGGTTTTATCTTCTTTATCTGTTTGTTCTTTAATACTTTGTTTATTAGTATTTAGTTGTGTATCATTTTCAAGAGATTGAAAATCAAGGTATTGGTTTTCGGTATCTTGCTTTTGTATACTTGGTTCTAAATGAGGTTCTTCGTAGATATTATAAAAATATTCAATCTTTTTGCTTTCAGTTTGATTAGGATATAACTTAGTTATAGATAAATAATGATGTTCTTTTAATTCATTTAAAGTATTTCTAATTGGTGTTTTACTTTCTTTAGAGTTAACAACAAGTCCTGCAAGTGAATAGTCCCAATCGTCTGGTAAAGACAACATATAAGAAAGAAGTCCTTTAGCTTTTAAACTTAGATTTTTATTTTGTAGATGGTGATTACTCATAATTGTAAAATTTTTCGTTTTTTCAACTTTAAATACAGCCATTATAATCACCCTTTCTGTTATTTTTAAACATGAAAAAAATCCTAATTTCTTAGGACTTTAAATCAAAGATATTACTCACAAATATTTCTTTAAATGGTTTTATAAAACCCTCCAATTGTCAGGCACTTTATCATTACCACTTTTTACATAGCAGGCTCCGTTGTAATAGGTAAATTTTAATATCCAATAGTATTCATCATAATCATAATTTTTACCATAATGAGCATTCCAAATATTAGGTTTATATTCCTTAAAACTAGAAAGAATTTTATTTTTGTTATCAATTGTAAGAGATTCATTTTCTTTAATGGATATCCAATTAATTCTTAAAGAATATTTTGGATCTTCTTTATCACTAAAATCAAGGATATATCTATAATAGTTATTGTTAATATAAATGATAAAGTTAATGATTGATATATCAACTGTATACATAACTTTTCTAGACTGAAAAGTATTCTTACAGTCTTTACAATATCGATTAGGTAAATGACTCATTAATCTTTCACCATCAAAGTCATACTTTGGGGATCCCTTACGATAAGATTCATTTAATCCAATGTCCTCTTGGTTAATATAATTCTTTTTCGTTTTCTTTTCCCCTAAATAACCATAGGCAATATTAAATGTATTCTGACTATTACAAAACGGGCAGGTTAATTTTCCCATCTAATTCCTCCAATACTTGCAAGTTCTTAAACAAAAAAGCCTTTATTTATAAGTTCTCTCTATATGTCTTGCATCGGACTTAATGACATGGTGTGAAAAAAACTAGTTAAAAAAATTTTAATATATTTTATAGAAAATACTAATCTTATTGTTATCAATTTCAACACGATCGATTAGGTGTTCTATAATACTTCTTTGTTCTTCAAAAGTCATACAGTTCCATGTAGAACTAATACTTTTTACAGTTTCAAAAGCAACTTTGTTTGCTCTTTCTCTTTGTTCACTATTTTCAATTTTAGCATTTATACTTTCTCTTTCATTTTCTAATTCTTTTATTTTTTTTCTAGTTTCTTCTACTGCTATACCCTCTGATATAAAACTTATTAGGTTACTAATCTGTTTGTTTATTTTGTCTAGTCTTTCTTTTAATTCATTTATAACATTTACTGTTGCTATATTAAAAGTTTCTTTAAATAAATTTTCATCTAAACTCATAGAAAATAACTGTTCCAACACAATATGTTCAATTTCAAAAGTATCCCATCTTTTATTTTTACAGTTAGGATCTTTAACATATCTTTTTCTACTTGATTGTTGAGAATTGCAATACATAACAAGTCTTTTTCCCCATTTTTGGTAACGATATTTTGCACCACAATGCCCACAAACAACTTTACCAGATAAAAGATAATGCTTATCATATTTTTCTCTACTTCTTAATTTATTTACTCTTAATATTTCTTCGTATAATTCTTTAGATACGACTGCTTCGTGTTGCCCCTCATATATTTCACCTTTATAAGGAATAACACCAGTATTGGTGATAGATAATAGTCTTCTTTCAACCATTCGTTCATCCATATTTACTACTTCACCTATGTTATTAAAACTTTTTCCACTCAAATACATTGAAATCATTTTATTTAAAACTTCTACTTGTTCTGGTATAGGTATAAGTATTCCTTGTTCCTTATCATATCTATAAGGAAAAGGTATTTTTCCTCCACCTCTCCATAAACCAGATTCGGCTCTTTTTTTGATCCCTATTCGTGTTCTTTCTAGGATAGTTTCTCTTTCAAGTTGTGCAAAGACAGATAGAACTCCTATCATGGCTTTTCCAAAAGGACTTGTAGTGTCAAAATTTTCTTTCATTGATATAAACCCAACATTATATTTATTAAATACTTCTTCAATTAAATATAAAGTATCTTTTTGACTACGAGAGATTCTATCAAGTTTAAAAACTATAACAGTATCTATCTTATGATCTTTTGCATCTTGTATCAACTTTTGAATTGCAGGTCTATTTAAGTCCTTTCCACTATATCCACCATCAACATAATATTCGTATTCTGTAAATTCCTTACTTTTAGCATAATTTAAAAGAAATTCTTTTTGTGCATCTATTGAATAACCCTCTAGTTGTGTGTCAGTAGAAACCCTAGCATATAGTCCTGCCTTTATAAGTATTCCTCCATTTCCATTTTAAAGGCATTTTTTAGAACTATAAACTTACGAATCCATCCTAGCATGATTTCTACAAAAAGTAAAATCATGTTACAATTTAATATATTTTTTAATAATCTCATAGATTACTTTGTCTTTTACTTTTAATTCTTTGGGATCAATTTTATTTCCTTTGGCATCAAAGTTAAAAATTTCTATATTTTCAGTCATTGAATCACCTTTAGTAAAGTTTATTACTTCGTTTAAAGAATAAGAACTAGACATTTTTATTTCCTTTCTCTAAAGTCAAGTCTTTTTCTAAAGGGTTTTTCAAATGTATTTCAATGGTAGACTTAGTATTATTACCATTATCTATTTCTAAATGAAATACTTCCTTATTTATCTTACCTTTAATAAAGGTTAGTTCTTTTGTATTTAGTGGCTTAGATAATTCAAAACTAGCATAAGTTCTATTATTATTTTCTTTAAATTCAAATAAAGAAATTTTATCTTTAAGTTGATCTTGTACGATTTCAATTATATTTTTTAATTTTTCTTTTTCTTCTTCCCTAAATTTATCTAATTCTAATAATTCTTCTTTATAGATAGATTTATCATTTCTATTTCTAAATAGTCTATCATATTTAGTCTTAATATCTTCAACAGTAAAATAAGTACTACTTAAATCCACTAGTGGTATCATTTTTCTTTCCAGTTCACCACTAGAATAACATGATAATTTTTTATAAATAACAGTATCCCTAAAAATTGGATGTCCAATAGTAGGAAAAATTATAGTTTTGTGATGAAGATTTTTTACTTCATCTGGTGTTAAAAGATCACGAGCAATTAAAGAAGTAGATTTATTTCCATTATAATTAGTTAAACTAATAGACTGGCTTATAGAGTTACTTTCAATAGATTTTTTTCCTAGCATTTTTGAAACTGCCTCAGCAGTTGACATGGTATTCGTTTTAAGGTATTGCAGACCAGCATTATCAAGAATAATCTGGGCTACTTCTTTACCATAAACATTATCAAGTTGACTTAAACTTTGTATAAACAAATGATACCTTAACCCACGAGAACGAGCAACTGAAATTATGGATTCGATACTTGGCTCTACTAGTGGTGGACAATTAGAAAATTCATCACATATCCAGTCAATTTCAATAGGACATTTTTTATTTTCATTAGCATTAGCAAGTTTTACTAATTCCTTATACAAAAGACCTAATATGATAGTAACTAAGGAATAGTAAACTTTATCTTCATCTGGAACTATAACAAACAAAGCAGACTTTTCCTTACCCAAAATATCAAAGTCAAAATCTGACTTACTAGTAACATTAGCAACATTGACATCATCAAATATAGCCATTTTTTCAGAGAAAACACTAGTAATAGACTTATAAGTATTTTCACTAGATGATAAAATAGGAACTAGACTATCTTTTGATTTAGTTCCATAAGGTTTTTGTTCTATATATGATTTAAACTTCTTAGAATTTTTTTCTTCCATTGTAGAGTTTTGAAACTTACGAATAGAAGTCATAGTAATTTGTTCACGATTAATTTTACCATCTTTATATTCTTCTAAGAAAAAACCAATTAAACCCTCCAGTAAGTTTTTAGCACTATTGTTCCAGAATGGATCTTTACCTTGTGATTTATCATAGGTAATCATGGATGCTAGAGAAGTAATTAGTCTATTAGTTTCAGCATAACTAGAAATAGATTTATTTTGATAATCTAGTCTTTCATTTTCATTAGTAGCAGTATTAACTAGATTTTCATATTTTATATATTTTTCATATTCACAGATGACTGGCTCTAAAATATTTATATGATTTGATAATTCTGGATGCCTAAAATCTATTGTTAAAACTTTATATCCTTTATCATATAGCATTTTAGAAGTTGTATGGTAAATTTCACCCTTAGGATCTGTAACAAATACACTTCGTGGCTTTTTGGCATTAGCAATAAAACTCACCATATTTATAACACAAGTAACAGACTTACCAGATCCACTAGATCCCAAATAAACATAATGGGGTGTTTCTTTATCAAACCATACATGATTTATATTTTTGTCATAATAAACTGGAAAACCAACATCATGAATATTAGAGATTTTTTCTTTTACAAAATGTTTATTTATTTCTGATTCACTAGAAAATCTTGCAGATCCATACTCATTATTATTTTTAATTTTGTGTTTTGAAATTACTGGCTCTATATAAATAAAGCAAATAATGAAAACAATTAAAACTAACAATAAAATAATAAGGGGCAAACTCATTGTAAACCCCTTACTAGATTATTGCTATAAAGCATAATCCTCCTTATTTAATACATAAATTCTTTTATGATAAATAAGTAAATATTTAATAACTTTGTCATTTTCAATAACAACATATCTATGCCCCCAAAACTTTTTATGAAACCATAGAAATTTTGAAAGTAATTCTTTAAATTTCATAAGAATCACCTAATTTTTTATCTAAGTCATAGACAATATTATCAATGATAGTATTTATATCATTATTCGTTATATTATTAAAATTACCATAGTTATCTTTAATTAAATAATCACATTTAATATTTTCTACATTTTGTAACATATATTCAATTCTTTCCCAACCAGATTTATCAATATCATTTCTTATAATATCTCTAATACCATTATCATCATAAATATCATCTGTATATTCGTACAAGTCATTTTGGTAAACATAGTCCATAAAATCATTAATTCTAGTATATAGAAATTTACCATCATTAGTAGTTTTAAATTCTAATAATTCTTCTTTATTCAATGTCATAGTCTTGTTCATTTTCCTTTTCTATGATTTCTTTCTTAGCAAGTTCAAGCCCATGTTTTAAATTAGGGCTACTCATAACTTGTTCATAAGAAAGTTCCAAAGCATCTAAAGTATCTTCTATATCATAAGTAATACAATATTCATGATTTTCAAGTTCACTTACAAACATATCCTTGATATAACCATCACCAGTTTTATCTGATTCTATTAATTCTTTATTTTCTTTTCTAATTTCATCCCACATTTTATTGTATTCTTCTAAATCAGTTTTTCTTATAAAACCTCCACCACCAATAGAGAGTATTTTATCTGTATCATTTTCTTCCAAACCCCATTTTTCCATCATATCTTTAAATTGCTCATTACTAAAAGCAAAACCTAGTGGAAAATCATTTACTCTTTTCTGATGTCTATTTTTTACTTCATCATATTTATTTATAGACTTTTCTTTTTGATTTTCAATATATTTATCTATTCCAGTAACTTTAAAATATTCATCTTCACCACATCCATTATCCATTTCAGAAATAATATTAAATAATGATAAATCTTGTATATCTTCAATTGGATAAATTCTATTTTCTATGTTGGGCTCTAATTTTATCTGATTATCAGAGTTATCTATAAAATCTTCAAAACTTCGTTGCCCATCTCTTTCACCACAAACATAGATTAATTTATCATCTTTTTCAAAATTATATCTATTTATATCTTTTTTAACTTCAACTATAAAATATGGATCACAAAAAATATATTGCTCACGATCACTATTTATAATTTGTTCTATTAATTCATTTTGATATGTTTTTTTAACTTTTATAACACTTTCTTGATATCCCATTTAATCACCATCCTTTTTTGTTTCTAATATTCTTTTATTAGCAATATCAAAGTATTTTTTGTTTATTTCAAACCCTATGTATTTTCTATTTTCTAAAATACAAGCAACTGCAGTTGTACCACTACCTAAAAAGCAGTCTAAAACTAAATCATTTTCTTTAGAACTATTCCTAATTAATCTTCTTATTAGTTCTAAAGGTTTTATGGTAGGGTGTTGATATTTTTTTTTATCTTCTACATTTGCCTTAGATATGTATATACTTTTAGCATCTTCATAACTTTTTGGCTTACAATAGCCATCTTTTCTAAAGTACAAACAATATTCTTTGTCGTTCATGTATTTATTACTAAAAAGGGGTATAGGATTCGTTTTACCCCAGATAACAACTTCTAACTTACATTGAAGTTGTAAATTAAAATATTTTATATACATTGGAATTTGTCTAGCATTACACCAAATATAAATATTAATTCCTTTCATAACTCTAACAATTTCATCTAAAACTTTAATATCAAAACTGCTAACTAAATTATTATCAATTAGTTCTTTTTCTAACTTCATAATGTCATGAGAGAGTTTATCATTTCCTTTTTTACCACCTGCAGTACAAATATCATAAGGTGGATCAATTAAAACTAGATCAATAGAGTTATCTGGTATTTTTTTTAGACCAACTAGACAATCTTCATTATATATTTTGTTTACTTCCATTAACTAGGTTTCCTTTCAAATAAAAAGGTGGGAAGTATATCCCATCTTTGCCTAGTTAAATATTCATAATCTATTTTTAAAATTTTACTTAATCTATATAAAAAAACACTATTAACATTTTTTATCTTATCATTTTCTAATTTACTTAAAGTAGAAATAGAAATGCTAGATAATTCTGATAGTGTTCTTAAAGACATTTTTCTTTTTATTCTTTCTTGTTTCAATAAATTTCCAATTTTATTTATAAACATTCCTCCTTTACTTAATTTATTGTATAAAAAAACAGATCATTAAATTTTGATCTGCTCGATTAATTGTAATTTGTCGAGTATAACATATCAAAATTTCACTCGAATTATTAGCCTATTATTTTTATATTTTGCTTCTATTTTTCCATTGTTTAAATCTATTAAATGTTTAGCAATACTTAATCCTATACCATTTGATTTTCTTGCATTTCGTACCGTATAATATCTATCAAAAATTTTTTCTAAACTAACTTGATCTAATTTATCTGTCTTATTTGAAAATTCTATTGCACCATCATCAAACAATTTAACTTTAAAATCACCATCACTATACTTAATAGCATTAGATATAATATTTTCAAATATTCTTTTAAGCATATTTTCATTTAGTAATCTAATTACTTTATCCTTACATATATCTATATTAGGAGTAACGCTATGTTCTTTAAATAAACTATAAAAACTGGCAATAGAATCTTCCAAAATATCATTTATACAAACATTTTCTCTTTTTATTTCGTTTTGTATATCTACGCTTTTTGAAAAATCGAAAAGTTGTTCTGTTAATTCTGTTAAATCACTTACTTTGTCATCAATAATTTTCAAATACTTTAGTTGTTTTTCAGTAAGATTATTATTATCCATTAAATCAAGATAACCTCTTATTGCTGTAAGAGGTGTTCTTAAATCGTGAGAAATATTTGTAATAGATGATTTAAGTTCTTGATTTCCATTTTTATATTCGAGCTCTAATTTTCGTAATTCTTTTAAACTCTTATTTAGCACATTTGCCAGTTTTACGAGTTCTCTATCCTTTGAACTAATAGTGATTAAATTATTTGTATCTGCATTTATTATACTTGATACAGATTTACCAATATTATTGATTTCATTTTTCATTATTATAATCTTTAAAATTAGGAATATTGATAAACATAGTACTATTAAAAATAGATAAAACCAGATACTCATAATAATCACCTTTCTATTTTAGTTCTTTCTTTTTAAATAAGATTAATCCTACACCAGTAGATATTACTAAAACTCCTAAAGAATATATTGGTAATACTTTTAAATTTGGAGCAGTTCTACCTGCAATCTGAAACATTTGTCCTGCTGGATTAATATCAACCATTATTTGATAAATTTTTCTTTTATCTTCACTAAGATATCTTGGATTTGGTACTTCTTTTATTTTAGTTTCGCCATTTACTATTGATGCTTGTTGAATTGTTTTAGGGGCTTCTAACTTGTTAAAACAAATCATAGCATTCATCATCATTCCAAATGCTAACATAATTGATACGACTGCTGTAATCGTTTTGTTGGAAATAATCATTGCTAAAAATGTAAATATACCTGTATATGCAATAATTGTTACAAATATACACCCTAATAACATTAATAATTTTGAAATTGGTAATGTTATTGTTCCAAATAATGGAATTCCTATACTTGCAACTATTACTAAAAATACAATATAAGAAAATAAACTTGTAATCGTTACGATTATTAAATTAGATAAGTAGATATTTGTTCTTTTATGTCCTATACTAATTTTATTTCTAATTGCTCCATCTGAATATTCTACCCCTAAAAATAAACTTGTAAATATAGCAATAGCAATACCAACTATTGTTGAGTAATTAAGCATAAGTTGTTCTACTTCTATTACTCTCCCAAATTTCTTCATATCACTATATTGTGTATAAATCATAAATAAAGCAAGACCAAAACTAAATACAGTTAATAACCAAAATAATTTATTTTTACGCAGTCTTGTAAAACCTGCATTTAATAATTTAATCATTATTACCACCTCCAATTAAATTCATATAATAATTTTCGAGTGATTCCTCTTGTTCGTGTACTTCATCTGCTATTAAATTTTTCTTGGATAATTCGTTGATAAATTTTGATAAATTATATTTTCCATAAACATTTATAGTTTTATTATCTACTACATCATAAGAGATTTTATTTTCTTCAAAATATTTAACAAACTCTTTTTGATTACTTACTTTTAAGATAAGTTTATGTTCCATCTTTTTCATAAGCTCTTCACTTGTTATTTCTTGAATGATAGAGCCATTATCTAAAAATCCATAATGTGTTGCTATTTTAGATAATTCATCTAAATAATGACTAGATATTAAAATAGTAATTCTTTTTTCTTTATTTAGTTTTAAAATTAACTCTCTAATTTCTATAATACCTTGTGGATCAAGTCCATTGATTGGCTCATCTAAAATCAAGAAATCAGGATTATTAGCAAGAGCTGTAGCAATTCCTAGTCTTTGTTTCATTCCTAAAGAAAAGTTTTTTGCTTTCTTTTTGCCAGTATTTTCTAATCCAACTAATTTTAATAAGTCATCAATACCATCTAAACTCGGCATTCCTACTAACTTATATTGTTCAATTAAATTATCTCTTGCTGTCATTTCTCCATAAATAGATGGAGTTTCAATAATTGCTCCCATTCTCTTTCTAGCACTTATAATATCGTTACTATTATTACTTTTTCCATATATAATGTAACCTCCATTTGTAGGTTCTTGAAGTCCACAAATTATTCTTATAAGTGTAGTCTTTCCTGCACCATTTTTTCCAATAAGCCCATAAATTGCACCTTTTTCAATATGAATATTGGTATGATTTAAGGCTCTAAAATCCTTATATTTTTTTTCAAGATTATTAGTTTCTAAAACTATCTCCATAATCTTTCTCCTTTCTGCTATTCATTTTAATAGAAAAGTGTTAAGAAAATAGTTAAGAAATTGTTAAGATTTTGTTAAGATTTAATCTTTTATTTTAAAACCTATTCCCCAAATTGACTCGATATATTCATTATCAGAATAATCTTTAATCTTTTTTCGTATATTACTTATATGAACTCTTAATGAGTTTTCATCACAATCTTCTGTATCTATACTTATTAAATCAAGTAGTTTATTTTTGGTAATGACTTGATTTGGATTTAATAGCAATTGCTTTAAAATGGCATATTCTGTTTTTGTTAAATTCACCTTTTTATTATTAATTAGTAATGTATGACTATCATTTAATAGTTCCAAATCTTTATATTTTAGTGTTTCTATATTACTATGCTTATTTTTAGATCTTAATTGCACTTCAATTCTTGCAAGTAACTCTTTTCCATCAAATGGCTTTGTTATATAATCATTAGCACCAGATAGTAAACAATTTACTTTGTCATCACTAGAAATTTTTGCTGAAAGCACGATAATAGGTGTTTCTTTTACTTCTTCAATTATTTCTTCGCCATTTGCCCCTGGTAACATTAAATCAAGTAAAATCAAATCATAGTTTTCTTTTTCTAGCATCATTAGTGCTTCAGTGCCTGAATAGGCATTAAATATTATATAATTTTCTTTTTTTAATAATTCTTCTATTACATTATGAATGCTAACATCATCTTCTACAATAAGAATTTTTTTCAAGTGTATCACCTCTACAAATTACTATTTTTATAATAGTTTGCTGATTTAATTATAGCATTTTTTCAACAAAAAAAATAGTCCTATACTAGCAACTATTTCAGTTTTTACCAACTACATTTATTCAGAAGTGAAGTAATGTCATGGTAAAGTAAAATGGTTTAACAGTAATAATCTTTTTACTACAACTGTATAATAACATTTTTTGACATTTTTTGCAATACCTATCTCTAACAAATATATTTATGATGAGAAACTTTTACATTTGTCTGACTTACCATAGCATAATGCATGGTAGTATCAATTTTAGTATGACCTAATAATTTCTGTACTTGTTCAATAGGCATACCTTTATCTATGGCTCTTGTTGCTAATGTTCTTCTAAATTTATGGGGATGAACTTTTGATATATTAAGATTTTTTCCTAAAGATCTTAATCTTATTTCTACACCAGAAATATTAAGTCTATGATATGGCTTGATCAGTGAAACGAACAATGCAGAATTATTATCTTTTCTACTTTCAAGATATTTTAAAAGATGAAGTTTTGCTCTTGCATCAAAATATACTTCTCGTTCTTTATTGCCTTTACCTAAAACTATACAAGACTGATTAACAAAATCAATATCAGAAATATCTAAATTAACAAGTTCACCAACTCTAACACCAGTAGAAGATAGAAAGTCTATCATGGCTAAATCTCTTATATTATGACATCCATCTCTTAATTTTTCTAATATTTCATCACTATAAGTTTCTTTAACAGTAACTTGAGTTTTTATTTTATGGATTCTTCTTATTGGACTTTTTAAAATATAATCTTCATTTTCTAACCATGAGAAGAAACTAGACAAAATTCTTCTTATATTATCTATTGTTACATTACTGCAATTATGAATATTTTGATAGTTAGACAAATAATTTCTAATATCATTTGTATCTATTAATTTAATATTTTTATTTATTTGAGATAACATATCATCAACTGTTTTACTATAATATTCAACAGTTCTTGAAGAACAACCCTCTAATTTTTTAGATGAAAGAAATAAATTATTATAATCTAAATTGATTTCTTTTATATTATTACTTTCATTTACAACTTCAATGCTATAAAAATAATGATTTATAACTTGTTTCAACTTTTCTAGTTGATAGTTATTAATATATTTACCCATATCAGATATAATGTTATTCATAATTATATCTTTCATATAGCATTTTCCTTATCATTTTGGAATAACTTACTAAACTCTTTTTGGGCTTCTTCCATTTCATCATTGATATTTTTTATAGCAGTTTCAATATCAGATTTATTCTTAAATTTTTGTCTAGGGTTAGAATTAGATAAATAATTTTTTAATATATTTTTTCTAGTTTGTTTTTTATTTTTTAAATAGTGTTTTAATATTATCTCTTGTATAATATCATTTTCTTTAATCTTATTAGAAGTCTTAGATTCTTTCTTGTAATGATAATCAGCATAATTGACAATAGCATTATAGATATAATTGTCTATATATTTATTTTTTGAATCAGTTAAGGAAGTATCAACATTGATATTCTTGATATTATTATCTTCATTAATTTTATGAAAATATGTATTGATATTTTTTAGTGATCCCTTAAAATTATCATATTCTAATTTAAAATCAGAATTAGAGTTAGAAAAAATGTAACTTTTTATTTCTCTAGTAAGATTAATAATCTCTTTATTCTTAATAGATCCATACTTAATTTTAGTATCTTTACCAATTCTTTCATGATAAAGAAGTTGACCTAATTTTAATATTTTTTCTTCCAAAAGTAAATCTTTTTTATTTCTTAAAAGATAATTTTTTTCTTTTGGGCTAAAATATTTTTTCAATTCTCCTATATCTTTATTAGTTTCTTTTAATAAAGGGGTATAAATTTTTTCTTTTTCAATGGTATGTATTACTTGATTTTTTAAAAAATCTATTTCAACTTGTGATAGTTCACCAGCTCTTCTATAACCAACTTTATTTTTAGAATAAATATAATTAGGTTGCTTTTCCATAAATGAAAAATGAAAGTGTAAGTTATCAGTATCAGTATGAAGTGATAATTGATAAAACATTTTCTTGGTATCTTTAAAACCACATTTTTTAAAGAACTTAGGTAATATATTAGTAGCGAGTTCTTGCTCCAGTTTATGTATATCAATATTCTCATTTATATAATCATTATTAAATGATAACACACCTTGCCACAGATTAGAATTTTCTAAATATTTAACTGATAACTTTTTTCTTCTTTCAACTTCTGATTCACTTGCAAAATGCCCATTTTCCATCACTAAGTTCATAGTTTTTTCTTTCGTTAATTTACCAGTATAATAATCATGCATAGACATAGCTCGTTTTTCTTCATTAGTATAGTAGTCATACATATCAGTAACCCTTTTAATAGATTTATTATGATTTCTATATTTACTATCTGGGTTATTAAGTGCAAAGGTAAAGATAGAATTAAAAATCACCTTAGGACTTTTAGTCATTTATAAAATTGTTTCTTATCCTTTTATTAAATTCATTTAAAGGTTTACTTTTTTTAGGATCTGAAACATTTTCAAAGTCCATATCTGAATATATTTGTTCTTCCAACAAATGAAGAACTTGTTGCTTTTTGATAATATATTCAATACTTTTTTCTAACTTATTAATTCTATCTAAAATCTCTGTACCATTTAAAGCAGAGATGCATAAACTACATACTGCTTTAGAAAAAGATAAACTATTTTTACAAGCATATTCTTTTATACGAGCATATTCTTCATTGGTAAAATAAATATGCTTATCTATTGTCATTAAAATCTATTTCCTTTAGTCTTTTTAGAACATAATCTAAAAGTTGCATTTTCATAGAATCATAGACAACTTCATTATTTTTAATATAAGTAATACTTTGGTAATACTCATCTTCTGGTAAGAAATATCTGATACCAAATTTTTTATAATTATCTACCCAGTCTTTAATTCTTCTTTGGGGTAATTTTTTATGAAGAATATTTATGTCAAAACCACCACGAGCAAAAATTTCCCTTGCAGATAGTTCTGGCATATCATATCTCAACATGATAGTCCATAATTTAAAAATTGGATCATATTCTATTTCTCTTTTATATTTTATATTTCTGACAAAAATACTTTGTTTTAATATTTTGATTTCATTATCAGTATATAATCGAACTTTCATTAATAGTTTAACTCCTGTTCATGATCATTAGCAAAGTATTTTATTTTGTTTATTAAATCATCATTAAATTCATCATCATCCAAAATATCAGCAGACATTTCCTTAATATCTTTCAAGTCCATTTCTATACCTAAACTTTTAGCAGTAGCATCGATTTTTTTATCCACTTCTGTAAGTAAATTTTCCCAATAAAAAATCATGTTTAAATCTACATTATTTTTTTCTTTCTCTACTTCTAAATCAAGTACACATTCACTTGCTTCTATATCTTCAATTATTTTATCTAAATTTTCCAAAATATATTTTTTAGTATCTTCATCAAAATCTTTTAAGTATGTATCAAGTGAAACAATGTAGTTAGCACCATTGCCATCTTCCATTTCCATTATTTGATCCATACCATAATTTATTATATCATTTGCAATTAATTTATTTATTGATAACTTCATTATCATAACCTCCTTTTAACATATCTATATAGCCCATTTCTAAAAGTTGTACCATCATTTTTGATATATGGATTCCATAGAATTGAGCCATTAATTTAATCCTATTAAATAAATCAATAGGTAACCAAAAATCAAATCTTCTCATTTGTCCTCCTTATCTTGATAGGATGATAAGCCCCTAAAACATGGCAGTATATAAAAAAGCAGGATAAGAAACTTACACACCACCACCAAATTTTTCCTTATTTCATAAGGGTTTAGTGTTGTGTAAGACTGATTTTGCACTTGCAAAATTCATCCTACTTTGTAGGTTGATATAAAGGTTAATACCTTTTTTATTCCTTATTTTTAGGGGCTTTTTTTATATGGCTTATCATCCTAAATTTTTATTTTTGTTAATTTTTATAGGATGGTGTCAAATTATTAAAATTATTATTTTCTAATAAAGATGGTGGGTTATATGTAGGTTTTGAATTATCTAATTCATAATTAAAATCTATTAAACTCATACCATCTACAACTTGACCATCCAATGAAACTTGATAGTGTAAATGATTACCAGTTGAATAACCAGTAGTACCTACACTAGCAATAACTTGTCCTTTTGAAACAGTATCACCAACTAAAACTTTAGAACTGTTTGGAAATAGATGCCCATAAAAAACAACATATTTTAAGTCATTTATTTCACATGAAATTTTTATATTATTACCACCTTGTTTATCACTTGTATCAATTTTATTTTGACTATATGGAAAAGAAACACTTTCAACTTTTCCATCACAAGTTGAATAAACTGGTGTCTGTTCAGAGTTAGCAATATCCCATGCTTTATGCACATTTGCTTCCCCATAAATAACTCTTTCTTCGAAAAAAAAACTAGTTATGGTAGAACTAGAAAATTCTATTGGTGGAGCAAAAGGTTTTGCTTGTTCTTCATTTATCTGCCCACTAGAAGATATATTTTCGTTTTTACAAACTTCCAAAATTTTATATTTTTGAATCGTACACACATCACTAATAGGAAGTAATTTTTTTGATTCCTTATCTAAATTATCAGTATATATTTCATCAAAAGTTAAAGAGTTATCAGCAAGATAAAAATATAAAATTCTTTCTAATGAAACATAACCATTTTTTGCTTTTATATTTTTATTAGCAACCTTAGTATATTGTTCTGCATATTGACTATTATTTTCAATATAACCATCTGTGATATTAGCACCAAAGAAGTCCATGATCATTAATACTGGAACTAAAATTATAATAGCAATTATAACTAAGAAGCCAGTAGAACCTAAAAGAATAGATAATATTTTCTTTTTCAAAGATTACATATCCATTTCATTTGAATTTTCTTTTGTTAATTCTTTATAATACTCATTTACTCTAATTAATAAATCACTAGCATTTTTTAAATAATTTAAAATATCATTATTAGTTAAATCACTATCTGTTGCATAATGTTCTATATCAGAGTTTAAATGATTTCTAATAGCATCAACTCCAGAAGTAGTATATAGACAATTTTTTATGGACTTAAAAGCATCTTCATCATTTGTATAATTATTTCTATATTCATAAGGATCTGATTCCTTTACATATTTAACTAGATCATCTGTTAATTCACTAACTTTATAATCCTTTTCATAAGAATTTAGATAAATATTATATTCTTTAAATATAGAACATAAAGTATCAAAAAATTTTTCTTCCTTTGTGTTGGCAAAATCATTTTCCAAAACAAAATGACGAAACATATCTGATAAATCACTCATAAAATCTATGCCTTTATCTTCATCATTTAATTTATTTTTCAAACTATCTAAATCTGGTATTTCATTATCATAAAAATACCATTTACAATATTTACGATAATCACATATAAAATTATATATAGAACTTGATAAGTTGTTAAATCTATCTTGAATATTCATCAATTTTCACCCATCATAGTTCTTTCTAATTCAGTAGCACGAATCCAAACTCTAAGTCTATTTTTATTATCTACATTTAAAAGAAATTCACCTCGTTTAGCAGATAGTAAAAATGCTTTTTGGGTGTCAGTTAGTGGGTTATTTTTAAATAACTCTAGGTAAGCAAGTAGATCATCTTCTTTTAACATACCTATCATAGTGTACTGGCAATTATTGAAAATTGCAGTAGCGTGTCTTAATACACTAGCATTACCAACAAAATCTTTTACACTTTGGGTACTCACAATTAAATTAGTAGAATACTTACGAACTCTACGAGCAAGTTGTCCAAAATTTTTTAATACTTCATTATTCTTTTCATCTATAAATAAATGGAATTCATCAACTATAATACTAATATGTTTTTTCTTATCAGATTTTTCATTTTGAATTTTATTAGCAACAATGCTATTATTCAAATATGTTAGTAGATTTAAAACTTGGGTATTAATCAGTCTTTGATTTCCACTATATAATAATTCTTGCAAATTAAAAGCAATGAGATCATTTGATAAGTCAATATTGGTATGACCATCGAATAGAAAGGAATCAGTTCCAGTTAAAAATCTTGAAACAAGTATTTCTAATTGATCGATTAATTTCTTTTTCTCATTACTTTGTAATTCTTTTTTATAAACTGGTAAATACTCATATAATTCACTAAAAATTGGGTAGTCAGTAGGTTTTAGACTTTGTAGTGTATTAATGGAAGTATTTTTAAATATACCTTTTGTATTATATAAAGATTCCACTACTGCTAGTAGCATAACTAATTCTTTTTCTGTTATGCTTTCAAAAGCAGTTTTGAAGAATGCCTCCAGAAAACCTAAATGTTTAGCCAAAGGACAATCTGTTTCTTTTGTTTCTTTATCTTCATCATCACTAGGAATATATCTAATCTGTAAAGGGTTAATAATACCACCCTTTTTAGAGTAGAGATCTATATATTCACCACCATTTGCTTCAACTAATTTTTTATATTCATTTTCAGCATCCCAGATAAAAATTTTAGTACCACGAGCAAACTCATTGATAATCATTTTTTTCATGGTAAAACTTTTACCACCACCAGTAGATGATACTATGGCTAGGTTATGGGAAGTTCTTTGATTATTTAAAGTAAATGGATCAAAGAATATAGGTAGTGAAGTATGTAAATCAACTCCTAACATATAACCTTTAGAATCGTTAAAATAAGTTTTTGTAAATGGAAAACCTGCACTTAATGTTAAAGTAGGTAAAAAGATAGAATAATCATTTAAAGAAGTGGAAGTAATATCAAAGTTTTGCCAACACTCCATTTGTCTTAATTTTGGAATATCAAGTTTTATCTGGTATCTATCCACAAGTCTTTTTAATTCTCTAAAAGTATTATCTCTTTCTTTTTTTGTACCAGTAATGATAAGAGTAAGAGATACTTCTTTTATCTTTTCATCACCATTTTTTATTTCTAACATTAATTGTTGAAAGTTTTCCTTTTGAGTATCAAGTTCAGTAGCATCACTTAATTTTCTAGTAGTGTTACGATCACTAAGTAAAAATTGATACTGTGAATTTACCCAACGAATTAACTCATCTTGACTAATAGCATCCTTAATACTTATACAAGCCATCACATCTGGAACATTAAAGACTTCTTCAAAAAATAATTCATCTACGAATGGTGGAATATTTTTTATTGTTACCATTTGAATATCTTTATCATCAAGTTTTAATGAATTAGCCTTTTCTTGTAAATTAAGGGGTGATATTAAAGATGGTAAATCACTCCATATAAGATCATCAAGTAATTTTTGATTCATATATAAATTAGTTAAAAACTTATATATTTCTAATCTATTATCTATCACTTCCATATTGATTCTAGGTGTTATATTAGAAATAATATCTTCTATTTCATCAAGTTGTTTTTCTAATATATTTAAGTCTTTAGCAATTACAACTAGATAGTATACACTAGATATAGTGTAGTGATTATCTTCTAGTTCTTCAATTAATCTTTTGCTTTCTTCAAGTAATTTATGTTTTTTTAAATCACTTTCAAAATATGAAATTAAATCTTCTAAATTAATTTTATTGTTATTAAGATTAATCTTTTGATCTAATTTATAACATTTTAACACAAGACCTTTTATCTGGTAAAGACTTTTTAAAGCATAGAAGAAATTTTGCTTTTCTGACTTACTAGTTAAAGACAAATCTATGGCTTTAACTTCAATTAAAGATGCTACTTCACCAGTTTTTAATTCTATTAAACCATCATCTGCAACAGACTTAACATTTGAAAATATTTGAGAATTTTTTATTCTACTTTTCATTCGTTTTTTTATTACAAATTTAGGTTGTTGTTTTTCAAGTTTTTTCTTTTCTTTATCTAAAACTTTATCTTTATTTGTTTTTTTCTCTTTAGGGAATAACCCGATATTATCACCATCACTTTCATTTTAAATATTTACTGAATTGTTTTATTTTGCTTTCTTTAACTTCTTCATTAAAGAAACAATAATTTTTATTTTTAAAAATATATTCTATTAGAAGAATCATAATTTTATATATACGATTCTTCTTTGATAGATTAATAGGAATAAGAAGAAATAAACAGATAGATAGGAAAACTAAAGCAACGATTTTTAAATTAGTAAAGGCAAACAATACTAAAAAAATCATAAGCATGGGAAGTCCTAAATATAAATCTGTCATTTCTATATATTTACCTAAAGTTTTTTTAATACTTTTAATTGTTATATACAAACTATCACATCCTTGTTCTATATCTGTTACGATACATATTTCTTTGTGGCATTATAGATCTTACTGCTTCACCCATATTTTCACGACCATGACTTCGTAAATTTTTACCAATATGTGATGGAGTGGCATTTTTAACTTTACCACCAAATTTTTCAATGGTATTTCCTATACCACTACCCAGTTTACTAGCAATAGGGTTACTAGCAGAAGAACTTTTATCTTTAAAGTTACTTCCAAATTTAGAAATAGCATTACCAACTTTATTAACGACTTTATTACCACCAAGTTTTCCAACTGCAGATGCTCCAACACCTAAGCCAAAAGCACCAGCACCAGATAAGGCATTTCCACCTATATGGGTAGCACTAGACATGGCATTTCCATAACTCATTAAACTCATAAGTTGTTCACGACCAGAATTAGCAGATACATTTGCACCTATAAATCTGTTGATTACTTGTGATCCAGTAAGTAGGAAAGTACCACAGCCAATAAACATTAATGATTTTAAAGCCATATCTTTAAAATTAGAATTAGCAAAGAAAGTGGTACTATTTATAGACTGCATAACTATTACAGTAATACCTATTATCATCATTACCACTGCACCTTGTAAAATCAAAGATACTAATTGTTCTATGACTGCAGATCTTCTTTGTTTATTACCTATTGAAGTGGCAAAAACAATGGGGCTTATGATAAACAAAAACAAAAATTCTATTTGTCTACGAGCCACCATCATGCCACTAAAAAATAAAGCATATAAAAAAAAGCCACCTACAATAATAGCCATTAACCAATTAATAGAATATTTATAATCTTTTTCATCTGGAAGTATCCACTTTTTAGAAGTAACATATTTATCATTAAACATTCTCTTTTTAGTAAAATTATCATTTTTTAGATTATCAATTATATTTTCATTTTTAAATTCATCACTATTTTTATAGCCATCAGAATGGGTAATATACATACCAAGCATGGAATCAGAAATGGTTATACCATTATTAGTAAATACAGATGAAGTATAACCACTAAGTTTCATGGAAAAGGAGTTGGCTTGTGAAAACAAGAAAACACTCATAAGCACAAGCACACTACATTTTACAATTTCCATAACAATTTGATTAGTAGATAAACCATCATCTGGCTCTAGTATTTTCATAACAAACTTCCATACTATAAATAAAGCAAGTAAGGTTATAGCAATAGCAATTATTCCAGAATGGAAATTAGAAAATATGGAATTATTAGAAACACTATCAACTATATCATACAAATTAATTTCTCTAATTATATTGAATAAAGTATCAATTAAATTATATATAAAATCAATGACTGCCCAACCTAATCTTCTAAGTAAATCTAAGGCACTTAACATATATCAAAGTCCTTATCTTTTTCTTTTGAAAAATAGGAAATAGAATTATCTATTAAATCACTAATACTATTATAATTTAATAAAGATACAGTATGTTCACCAGTAAGTAAATATAAATCATCTGACTTATGATTATCTAAATAATCTTCACCAAAAATTTCAGTTGCTAAAGCAATACTAGGAATGGGTATAGTATTTCTAAAATCTTTATCACCGATATTATCTGCATAAGCATATATAGTATCAAGCATTTCATGATAATAATTATATATATTATCTTGATTCTCTTGTTTACTACTATATTTTTCTCTTATGCTATTCAAATCACATTTTAATTCTAACATAATTATCACCTAAAATAAACTGATAATTAAATTTACTAAAGAAATTGCTAATATAATACCAACGATACCAAACATAGTTTGTATAATTCTTTGTTTTACTTGTTGTTTTTTATCTACATCTGCTACTGCATACATAACAAAACCTATAACTAGGGAAACACCTGCAAGTGCTATACCAACTCGTAAGCACCAGTCAGTAACAGTTTTGATGGCTTTTAATATTGAATCAATATTATAATTACCACCATCTAATTTTGTAATTGCTAATAAATTCATAGAGTTCCCTAACTTAGAAAGGGAATTACCTACGAATTTAAGCAATAAACATTCTCCTTAAATAAATAATAGTTTTCAATATATCAATCCTCCTTTTAAAATATGAAAAAGCAAAGAGTTGTGATATAATGACAACAGAGTTATTTAGTCGTGGGGATTATTTAACTCTTTTTTCTTTGCTTTTAATTTCATAAACTATATATCCACTTGATCTGATTTTTCTTTTTCTTTTGAACTTGATAAGAATGTTACCTTTTCAGCAACTAATTCCATTTCAGAATGCTTACCATTTTCAGTTTCGATTTCTCTTGTTTGAACACGACCTTTAATACCTACCAAATCACCTTTTTGGCAATAGTTGGCAGTATTTTCAGCAATATTTTTCCATAAAGAACATTTAATAAAATCTGTTTCATAAACACCATCAGCATTTTTATAACTTCTAGGAACAGCCAAAGTAATATTAGATACTTTTGTTCCATTTTCTAGTTCTTTAAGTTCTGGATCTTTTGTTAATCTTCCTACTATAATCATTTGATTCATCATTTAATCACCTCCTTACATAGACAAGCCATTATAACTTTTATCTTTCATTTTATTTATTTTTTCAATAGATATTTTTCCAAAATAATTAGTATATTTGTCTATTTGTTTTTTTGTTAAAGAACGATCTTCACCAAGTTCAGCATCATCACCAACAATAAAAAAATTCCCAGAAATAACACTATGTCCTATATCCCTATTGATAGGCAAATTTAACTTATTGCTATTTTCATTATAGACAATGGCAACATCATTACAATTTTCTAAATATGTATATTGAATATCACCACCAACAAGTTTTTCCTTTTCTTCTAGGGTATTTCTAATAGTTTTTTTAACTGGTAATTTATTGGGCTTAACTAAAAGAATATCCAAATTTCTTTGCAAGTTTTCATCACTTCCTTTTGAAAATAAATTTTCTAACATTTCAAAACTTTTATCAAAAATAAATCTATCATTAGTTAAATCAAAAACATTAAGATTTTTCTTATAACACAGATGCTTTAAATTTAACAACTCGAAAGTATCTCTGGTAAGTCTTGAAACACTTGAAGCCAAGATATTATTGTTTTTATTCTCATTAATTAATTTTTTTAGATTAATTTTATTATCAAGTCTATTGCTACCACCAATATCCATATAGACTTTGGAAATTGGAAGATTTTTATTTTTACAAATTCCATTTACTATACTTAATTGTTGGGTTGCAAGTTCTTTATCTTTCCCATAAATATAAATTATAGACTGACCATCAAGTAAATCAGTATAATTAGAAAATCTTAAATCTGGCATTAGTTTATTGGTAGGCACTAAGCAGATCTGCCATTTCTTTTTGTTCTTCTTCTGATAGTGGCTCTGATTCACACCTTACACCATGCCAAATCATAACACCATCAGTATCATAATCTATCATGGGTATATCATTATTTTCTAATTTATAGTTTTTATCTAATAATTTAATTTCTTTAGGAAATATGTAATAAATATTTTGATTATCTTTTAAATAAGAATTTAAGTAACCATCAATATAAATATTATTTGATACTTTTATCATATCTTGATATTTATTTAATAATTCTTTATTTAATTTAACTTTATAAAAACTAGAAGAATAAGAATTGTTATCTAATTTATCATTTTGTACTATATCAAAAAACATAAATTTTTTACCCTTTATGTCTTGTCTTTTATACGATAAACTAGTTATCTTACCAATTAGTTCGATTTTATTTTTGTTAATTTTAACACCTCCTAGTTTAGTAACTAGTTATATATTTAAACTAGTTAAAATTTATTATATTTTTTCTTTATATTTTATTTATTATATTTAATAGTAATAAGCATCCATAGGTAATAGTCATTAAAGACTATATAAGTAGAAAATTTAAACTAAATATATTCTTCTATTATGTTCTTCTGTATAGGAAATCTTAATTAAATTTTCATCCTTTAATTCTTTAATAAGTCTAGTAACAGTTCTAGGAGTTAAACCTAAATTGTTAGCAAGAAACTTATTAGATGCATAACAATAGCCATTTTGATGACAGAGTAAAAGAATATCCCCATACAAGAGTTTAGCATTACTACAAATATACTTATTATTTTTTACTAAATTAGGTATTTTACAATATTCGTTATTCAAGAGTATTGCTCCTTATTTGTTAAATAACCAACATATACAACTTGAGTATCTTTGGTATTTTTCTTACAAGTGATTAAAGTTAAAGCAGTTTTTTTAGGATCTCTAAAAATTTCTACCTTACCATCTTTTGGGGTATCATAAATATTATCTAAAGTATATTCATACTTATAACCTTGATAATAAATATACACCATATCATTAATATTTAATTTATGTAAATTTTTAAAGAACGATATATAACTTGCCCCATTATGACTTGCAAGTATCAAGTTACCATTTATAACATCTGGCATAGTGGAATGCTCTATAATCTGAATATTATAATTAACATTATTATAACGACTATCTGGACTTACTAAACCTCGTTTTAAAGAGATAGATGGTATTTCCAAAACACCTATATAATTGTAATCAACCTTGTTAGAAGTGGTAGTTTTTTTAGGACTATTTTCTTCTGTATTTTCTACATTATTATCAACTATTTTTTCCTTAAAAAAAGTTTCAATTTTTGCATTGTCTTTATCTTCTAATAATTTAGTGTTAGCATGATGATAAATAAACATAAAAAGACCACACATAAATAAAAATAGTCCTATATATTTTAAAATGGCAAACTTTTTATTTTCTTTTCTTTTTAAGTAAGCCATAACCAATTAACCCTACACCAGACACTATTAAAACTAAACTACCAATAACTTCATAATTAACATTACTTAAACCAGTATTAGGAACTTCAACTATTTTTTCATTTGTCATATCTGCTTTAATAATCTCACCATTTTTAGTAATTTCAAATTCCATTGGCTCAGTATTTAAAATGTAATTTTCTGGTGCTTCACTTTCATATAATACGAATTTTGAAACGAACAAATCTGTAATCGTAATTTTTCCAAATTCATTGGTATAACCCTCAAAGATTTTCTTTTGTTCTTCACCATCATTATTTGTAAAAATAGTAATCTTCGTATTAGGTAGTGGCTCACCAGTTACTAAGTCAGTTTTGGTAAATTCTAAAGTTGATTTAGCAAGATAATTTTTATATGTAAAACTTAAATCAATGATAGGTGTATATTGATCTTTATATTTTAACTCAAATTCATGCTTAGAAGTATCTAGTATATGAGAGTCAACTGTTGACTTTTCTAAGAAAAAATATTTTCCCAAAAATAAATCAGATACCTTAAAAAAACCATCCTTAGTTTCATAAGTACCAACTAAAGAACCTTTTTTATAAACTAAAGTTCCATCACCAGAAATTATATCTTCATTGGCATATAGTTCATAGACAACACCATCAAGTTTTATTTCTTCATAATGATATGAATCGTTTTCAATAACAAGTTCTTCACCAACTTTATTAATGGTAACTTCACCCTTAACTTGAGTATTGGCAAATCTAACTTCTAAAAGAGTTCCATATTGTTCATCTTCTATAAAGTTACTATTTTCTCCTATTTCAAAAATCAAAGGCTCATTATTCCATAGATAACCATCTATTGTTTGATTTTCTACTTCTTCTAATTGGTAACGACCACTAGATAAAGCATATGGAGTAATAATTACACCATTTTTATCCATTTCAAAAACATCTATTGTTTGAGCAGTTGGATATGTAATAGTTTGTTTTACATATTCATTAGTATCCAAATTCTTAATTTTAAATTTTAATCCCTCACGAATAATTACTTTTTGTGAATCTTTATCAATTTTTAAAACTTTTAATTTTGCAGTTATAGGTGCATTTGATAATAATTGATAATATGGACTTTCTGTATTTTCATCTATTGTTATTTCAAAATCATCTACCTTTTCATGATTTAAACTTGTATTTTTTTGATGAACTCTCCATTTTCCATATGGAAGTGTAACTTTTAATTTTCCTTTTTCATTTGTTTTTCCAGTTGTATAAAGTTCTCCACTTGAAATTAAATAAAATTCAAATTCAATATTTGGCTCTCCTGTTAAAATACCAGTTTGACTATTTGCAAAAACTTTATATAATTCAACATCTACTTCAATAACATCTTCAAAAACTTTCAATGTTGGATATAGATTATCTTTTGTAAGTTCAAACCAGTGCATAGAATCATCAATTTTATATCCTTTTCCACTAATTTCTTCTCTTAAATAAAAACGACCTAAACTTGGTAAGTAGTCGCTTGTACCTTTGTTATCATTTCCTATTGTTACTTGACCAACTCTAACATCTTGTTCATTATATACTCCATAAACTGCACCTATCAATTTTGCATCACCTAAAGGTTTATAACTTAAAGTTTTGCTATCTAACTTTTCTGCAGTAATTTTACCACCTAAAATATTAATATTAATTTTTGTATCTATTGGATCATAACTACCTACTTGAACAACATTTTGAGTGTTTGGTTTTACATATACGATTGTAGGATGAGAATACTTAACATCCCTTTTAGTTAAGGAAATTTCAGTATTTCCAACTGCATTAGCAGTTAAATATAAATCATTTCCATTTTTGCTTGATGAAATGAAAGAATTTGATGTTACCTCATATTTTGACAATACACTACTTTTATCTGTCAATTTTAAGGTTTGCCCAATAATTGTTTCAAAGTTAGTAGTTCCAAAATCTGGTGTAGCATAATGTTTACTTAATAATGCCTCCATTTCTGCCATTTCACTTGTATACTTAGTAATTCTATTTCCATTTAAGGAATCAGTAAAGTAAATATCGTATCCACTAGGAACAGTTTGCCAAATCATAAATTGAGTTACTGAATACCATTTTAGGTCAGTATGATTTACTTCAGAATCACTATATCCATAACCATAATATGCTAATAGTTGTATTCTTCTCCATTGTGATTGTGTTATATTTGCTACATATGCTTGGTCATAATCTTGACCATTATAAATCTGATTATTATCAAGTGGAGTACCTGGTTCAATGCAATATACAAATTGATTATCACTTTTCCTTACAATCATCGTTAATTGTTGATATTTAGTATTTCCATCTTTTGTTTTATTTACCCATGTTCCTGGAATCCACATATATTTATCATTAAATGTTTCTTGATAGGTCTGTGCTTCTACATTGATACTTGGACATAGCATTAATAGTCCAAATATGGCTAGCAAAAATTTTAATTTTTTCTTCATATATCTTTTCCTCCTTTACTTTATTACAAAAAAAAATTACCATTTAAGGTAATTGTATTGTATGAAAATCATACTCTGTACCAGTATTTCTTTCATATATTGTAAGCATATAATAGGTTGTTCCACAATCATCTTGGTAATTATCACAAAAATATCCATATCCCACTTCTTTATATTTATCTCCCATTTGAGTACATGATTCGAAAGATGAAAAGTCTGCTCTTACAAAGTTCATATCAAACTTTTTAGGAGTACAACTAGGTACTACTGGTTGTGGGCTTTCTTGTTTTGGAGATTCTTGTATCAGATTTTCATTTTTTTGGATATTTTCATTTTGATTATTTGATTTTATATTACTTGTTGTAGTAGAAGATGAAGTAGTAGATTTTTTAGGAACATCACTTTCTACCTTATTATCTGCTTTATTTTCTTGTTCTGTTACTTTTTCTTCCTTAGATTTTTCAATTTCGTTTTGATTAGATTTATCAGTTATAATATCACTTTTTTCTTCATTATCATTTTTCTTGCTAGATTTTTCTTCAATATTTGAAAGACTATCTTGTTTTATATCTTCCTTATGAAAACATTTTATTCCAATTACTGATAACAAGGAAAAAGCAAAGATACTAACTAATATAATTACAACTTTTTTTCTCATAGTTCATCACCTTACTTAAATGCTACCTCCTTTAGTAAAGTTTGTCAAATCATCAGAACTTTTTATTTACAATCATAAGCACCACCTCCTTTAATGGCATAAAAAAAGATGAAATTAATCATCTGTTTCACAATATTGTTGTAAGTCTGTCCACATTTTAACTAAACAACTTTTTTTGATTTTTTGTAGGTAAGTTTTAGAAATACCAAGTATTTCTGAAATACTTTCTTCTGATTTATGAGTAAGAAAAGTATTTATAAGATATATAACTTCACTATTTGATAATTTATAACTAACCTTAATAATAGAATTATAAATATCAGTCATTAATAACTGTTTATCAACTTTTCTTTCAATGGCTTTTTCCACTTGACTTACATTATTTCTTTGATGAAAACTCTCATCTCTTTCATAAGTAGGTGTTACCTTAATAGATTCACCAATAGGAAATTCATATAAATATCTAGCAGACTTAAACTTATTAATCAATTCTACAAGTTTATTTTTAATATCTGTAATATCATATTGATTGCATATTTTTTCATCTATAAGTTCGTTATATTCTTCGTTTGTTGCAGATGCACTTTTAATATAATCACTTATATTGATTAACTCATTTAGAGTAACAATTCCATCCATTAAGGTAACCTCCTTTCAAACAAAAAGAGATTTTAAGGGCATAAAATACCACTAAAAAATCTCTTGATTCTTATTTAACAATTCATAGTTTGGAACTAATTTATTCCATAAGTTTTTTATAACCATAGAAACCACCCCAGAAATTGCTTTATATTTTAGTATCAAAAGCAAAGAAAGTCAATGCTTTTTAGTGAAGAATGGTAAAAATTGTTAAATAAATCAAAACAAGTTATCTCTTTGCAGAAATAACTCATTTTACTACATTATACACCCTTGACAGTTTCAAACAATAAACTAAATTAACTTTTTTTCGTATTTGAAAAGTAAACTAAATTGATTTTAAATAGTAAACTAAATCGTATTCAAATCGTACGCAAAAAGTAAACTAAATCGTATTTGAATAGTAAACTAGTTTGTTTTTTCAATTAGTCGTTCAAGATAAGAAATCCCTTTATTTTCAAGCAAATACTCTAATATTTTATAATATAAAATGGCAAAGTATTTATTTTTGAAAGTCTTATCTAAAAGACTTCCTGCAACATCTCTGGTATCATCAAAAGAGATAAATACTTCATAAATATTTTTTTCTGGAATAAATTTTAAAAAGTTATAAAAAGTATATAAATCTTTATAATGAATATTTCCTTTTATATCTATCTTTTCTAAATTTTTGTCTACTGGGTTAGAATATCTTTTTAATTTTTTAGCAATAAATCTATATGTATAATCGTTACGAACTTCTATTTTTTCTACTTTATTTTTATGGTAATAGTGATTATGAATACCTTTAGCACATGAATAAAGTATTTCTATTGCTAGGGCTTGATCTCGAATATCACCTTTACAGTCTTTATTATTTAAAAAGTTAGTTAAAAATATTTCTCTTGATAATTCATTATACCCTTGAAATTCTTTTTTCTCTTTTGTAGAGTACATATCACCAAGATGCATTTCTTTAAATGGCTCTTTATCTATAAGTGGGTTATTAAAGAAATATATATCAAAATGTTCTAAGCCACCAATTTGTTCTTCATCATCAGTACGATCACATATTTCTTTTGACTGATAACTATGTACTTGAATATTTAAAAGATGACCTATTTCTATGTTAATTCTTTCATGTCTTATGCGACCATTTGATTTATAAAAATCTTTTGATTCGATCCAAGATCTTCTGGAAACTCCATTATGTAGTAAATTAAGGTTAGCAGTAGTAATGGTAAAACCATTTTTATTATAAAAAGTTAAAAGTCCATGATAATCTTTTTCTCCAAATTTATCAAAGGTAGGTTTACTATTTATTTCATAATAATTAGGTATTTCTTGATTTTTAAAAAGTCTTTTATAATCTTCAATATTTAAAATATTTATTTCATCATTAGGGGTAAATACTTTTGAAAAGACTTCACCACTAACAATACTTTTATTGCCACCTAAGGAATCGTTAATCTTAATAAAATCACTAAGTAAATCTATAAAGTGATAACCAGAGTGAAAAAGTTTGCCATACCCATAACAGTAAGGATGATTTTCTTTTAACAGATCGTGGGGCATTTCCCAAGCACCATCACTATGGAATATATCAATATTAGTGATAGGCATTTGGTATTGATCTACGGTATTTGTTAAAACTTCCTTTATTTTTTCATATCCTTTATGATATTGTCTTTGACACATAACC
>CAJUTW010000002.1:59879-65513 GCA_910589335.1 uncultured Bacilli bacterium
CAAGCCCCTTTAGAATGTTTGGCTAATTCTAAAATATCATAATATTGTTTTCGTACTTTTTCTATTGATTTTAAAGATGTCATATTTTTAGTAACAGTAATAGGTTTATCAGTTAATACATTTATATTGTTTTTTAAGGCAAATTCTAAATACATAAAATGACCTTTTGGCTCGGTTGAAATAATTAAATGGGTAATTTCTAAAGTATTACAGACTGCTAAAAGATTAGAATATATCTCATTAGGTAAGTAATCATCATCTTTATGTAAATCATCTATGGTAAATATTCTTGTATTTTTAAAACCATTTTCTTGTAAATAATTTTTAATTGTTTCTTTTTGAGAATTAAGATCAATCACTAGGGCTAGATTTACTTTGTGTTTTTTAAAGTAAGGTAAGTAAATTCTTTTTGAATGGGGTCCTATACCAACTAAGGCAACATTTTTCATAGAATTTTCCTCCTTTTGTGATGGCTATTATATAGTAATTAGTCCCAACTTGAAAGAGAAAAAAGTTAATTTGCTAAGCAAAAAAAATAAGTGCTTTGCAAAAATGCAGAGCAACTAATTTATTTCATATAATTTTCTTTATAATATTTTAAAATTTCATAATCTCTACGAACGATAAATTTTGTATGGTAAACACTTTTATCACTATCATACATGGATGGCTTTAATTTATCTTCACAGTCTTTTATTAAATTCATAGCAGTTTCAATATCAAGCCATAATAGTTGTGATTCTTCGTTAATTTCTTGTTCTGTAAAATGAGTTTGCCCTAAATCTGTTACATCAGCAACATAAATATAAGAAATCTGTTTAAAATTATCTTGTGATTTAATTTCTTCAATAGTACCTAAGCATTCTCTTATTTTGATCTTACAACCAGTTTCTTCATAGACTTCCCTTTGAAAAGCAATAAGTGGATCTTCATCATTTTCAATACCACCACCAATTAACTTAAATTCATTTTTTAATTGTTTATTTAATATAGCAATTTTATTATCTTTAAAAATGATTCCACGAGATGCATATCTTAATCTAGGGTTTTCTATGGAAATAGGATCAATATTAAAATCTTTATCTGTTATAACTTTTATACAAACCATATACTGCCTCCATATAAACTATTTTACCATAAATAAAAGACTGACAAAACTATCAATCTTCTAAAACTGTTGTTACAAAATCACGAGCAACATGATTAATTGTTCTTTTTGGGTATATAATACCAATAGGGTTTTTTGGCATTTCTTCCTTTAATTCTATTTTGGCTAAATTATATTCTTCTAACTCATCTTCTATAAAATAACCAATAAAATTATTTGCTTTAATATAATCAGCCATTAGTTTACTATCTGGCATTAAATGTTGGGGTTTAATTTCTATATTTTTACTTTGTAATATTTCATCCAACATTTGCCTTCTACGAGAACTACCAGAAATAACTAAAGTATAACTAGATAGATTTTTTAATGTGTGAATTTTATCTTTAATTTTTTCATAATAATTTTTAGAACAAGCAAAGCAAGTATTATATTGTGATATAGGTTGAATTTCTAAATCAAATTTTTCACTATAATTTATATGGGGTAAATAATCTATCAAAATATCTATTTTATGATTCATTAAATAGTCATTAAGGTTAGTAGCACTATCAGTAAAAATATGAATTTTAACATTAGGGTATTTTTCTGTAAATTTAGTTAAATATTTTTCTAGTACAAAATCAGCAATATTTCTTGTTGTACCAATAGTTAAGGTAACTTCCAAATTATCAGATAAATCATCTGCAGTAAAAATATCTATTTTACTAAAAAGTTCATCTAGTTTTTTATATAGTCTTTCACCATCAAGTGTTAATTCAAAACCCTTATTGGTAGTTTTTGTTAATTTTAAATTTAATATTTCTTCTAATTTTGCAACACTTCTACTTAGACTAGAAGAAGATATATTGTGTTTTCTACTTGCCTCTGAAAAACTACTTTCTTTAGCAGATAAATAGAAATCACTATAATACATAAAATTACTTCTTAAATCATACATTTCAAACACAAATACCACCCCAAGAAATTGCTTTATATACTACAACAAAAAAAGGAAAAAGTCAATTCCCTTAGTCAAATTCATCTTCTTTATTGTCTTTTTTAAATTTAGTATAAATAACTCTTTCATAAAAAGAATCATCTATATCATAACCTTTAAAGTCATTTTCTTGTTCCCCAATTAAATCATCTCTTAAATCATTTATTAGATTAACTATTTTATTACCTAATTCTTTAGGATACATAGAAAAAAATTGTTGATATAAAGCACCTAAAGTATGATATGTAACTAAAACTGATTCATTGACTTTATATTCTTTTGTTACAGTGTCTGCAGTATTATCCATGAAGATCTCCTTAAAATATTCTCATAAAATTATTAAAACGATTAAATAATCTATTCATAGTTTTGTACTTATTTAATTTATTAACAATTACACCAAAGATTATTAAATCAAATACAGTAAATACTACCATAATATTATTTACGAATCCTAAACTAGTTACTGTTAAAGCCATATCATAAGGTATTCCCATATTGTCTGCCCATGATATTCCTAAAGAATGATTATAAGCAATTAGACAACATAAAAGTGCTCCACATATAAATATGATAATAGTTTTTATAATAGTAGTACATACTATATATAGATAATCATAAGTATCTAGCATATTTTCACCTCGTCTTCCTATAAAGTCTTGTACAACTATTCAATCATACACTATTTTTTGCATAAAGTAAACGATTTCCTTAAACATTTGTGCAAAAGACATTTATTTAACACTTGTATAAAATAAATGCAGAGTTGGAGGTAAGAAAATCTATGGATATGAACAGTAAAAAAATACTTTCTATGAATTTAAAATATTATAGAGAACAATACAACTTATCTCAAGAAAAGTTTGCTGAAAAAGTGGGTAGTAATTTAGTCTATATTAATCAACTTGAAAATTGTAGAAGAAAACCAACTACTGATATGTTAGACAAAATTGCTGATGGGATGAATAAAAACATTGATCCAAAATTAAAAATGACTAGTTCCAAATTATTAGAATATGATTCTAGCCATAAGACAAATTTTACTAGAGTAGATGAGAAGAAAAAATAACCTAAACTTTGACTAGGTTATTTTATTTTATCCCTATTCCATAAACACTTGTGCAAAAGACTTTACTTTAACACTTATATAAAATAAATAAGGAAATGGGGAGATAGGAATGATATTTATGTCTAGTAAAAAAATACTTTCTATGAACTTAAAATATTACAGATCTCAATACAACTTATCTCAAGAAAAATTTGCTGAAAAAGTGGGTAGTAATTTAGTCTATATTAATCAACTTGAAAATTGTAGAAGAAAACCAACTACTGATATGTTAGACAAAATTGCTGATGGGATGAATAAAAACATTGATCCTAAATTAAAAATGACTAGTTCTAAATTATTAGAGTATAATCCTAGCCATAAAACAAATTTTACTAGAGTAGATGAGAAGAAAAAATAACCTAAATTTTGACTAGGTTATTTTTTTTGATCCCTTTTATCTCTTCGACATATTATAATTTATTATTTAAATCTAAAACCTAAATGTCCATTTTTGCTAAGATAGTTAGGAAGATTATAGTTAGCATTATCTAAAGAAAAACTAACTTTATCTTCTTTGCAATAAATTGTATAATCTTCTCCATCTGGGAATCTATAAATTACTTCTATTCTCTTTATATTTTTATAACAAACATTTAGATCTATATTATCTTTCAAGTAAAACATATTTTCTTCTTGTTCTTGTAGCAAATTTATAATTTTTTCTTTGTTGGAATTATTTATATTCAAATAGGTGTAATCTTGAACTTTTCCTAAAAACAATAATATACCCAAAATTATAAGTAATAATAACATAAAAGTTAGTATTACTAGCATTATTAAAAATATCTTTAATATCTTTTTTTTCATAATAAATTCCTTAATAATATATACAATTTTTATCTTTAAATGAGCATTTTACATTAGGGTTATCTTTAACTGTATTATCTACTTTAAATGGAGATGATAAGTAGATGTTTTCATCATCAACTTTATCTATACCAATATGTAATTGACTAATGTTAGGTGTATTTTTGAAATTAAAACTTATAGTTTCTTTTTCAACACTAAAATCATTTATTAAATACTTATCTATAATTCCCTCTTTACCAATGCAATGTATATAAATTACATTATCTTTTACATATAAATTAGATCCATTATCAACTGTATCACATTTTTTTATATTCTCTAAAACATAATAGGTGTCATTATTTTTTAATAATATATTAAGATGACTCCAAGAACTTGAATCATCGTAATATCTTGAAATAACATAATTTTTGTTATCATATTCTAAATTTTTTATGGTTGTTTCATTAGCAACAAATATATATTTTTCTAAACTAGATAACGAATTTTTATAATCTAAAGATTTAATAAATTGATACATTATAAAACTAAATAATGGAATCAATATTGTTCCTGAAATTATTAAAATCCTTTTTTTCATAATTCATCCTCACTTTTAAACTTACTATTTTTCTGTTAGATATATTATAACATTTTTTAACTTTTATTTATATAGTAGTTAATGAAAAAAAGAATTATTTTTCAAATTCTATTTTTTCAAAATCTGTTACTGTTTTACCATTTATTTTTAATAGCATAATTGCATTATCAATAATTTCTTGCTTTTCTTTTTCACTATAATTAATCTTTTTTGGTAATATTTTAAAGACATCTTCACCAGTTGTACCATTATATTCATGATTAGAAAATTCATAATTTAAAAGCAACAACTTTGATAATAATATAGTATGGAAATATTTTATAGTATTTCTCTCTTTTTCCTTATAATCTCTATCAAATGTATTCATGTAATGACCTCCAGTTGCTTGAATAGTAACTCCCTTACTAACGATTGTCAAATCATTACACGATTTTATCTATTAATTTATTTTTATCATATTTATAAATAATTACTTTAAACCCAGATATAAATAAATCCCAATTACTAGAAACTTGATCGTAACCATAATAGCATTCACTTAACCCATTATGATATTCTAATTTTATTATCCAATTATAACTAAATGAATCACTATAATTATATTCTTTGTTCCAAAAATTCATTTTTGATTCTTTTATACCTTTTAGTATATTAAATCTTTCTGTTTCATTTAATAGAATATCTTTATCTACACTAATATAGTTTTGTTTATATGAATATTTTGCACTATTATTATTTGAAAAATCAAAATCATATCTGAATATCTGTTTTTCTAGTGAATAAATAAATGTAACTTTATCTATATCAATGACTGCCATTTTACCAATAGAGTGAAAATATTTATCACAATTAGGACAATATTTATTATATAAAGATGCAGTTATCTTTTCACCATCAAAATCATATTTTTCAAATCTAGGTTTTTCATTTCTATATATTGTACCATCTTTTATTAAATTACTAATATCATCATTATTTCTTTTTTTATAGCCCCTATAACAATAAACTACTTTTAAAGTATCTTTATTATTACAGAAAGGACAAGTAAGTGT
>CAJUTW010000003.1 GCA_910589335.1 uncultured Bacilli bacterium
CCCTAATAGCTTGACTACCACTAGCACCAGTTCTATATGAAATACCTTTTGCAATTCTTATGCTTATACCATTATTTTTTCCTGTATATCCAGTAGTAATAGTTTTATCTTTAAACGTATAACCTTTATCCATATAACAACAAAAATCATCACGTTCAAGGTTTAAATTTGGAGTATTAATACAAGGTAAATCCCCATCATTAATTTGTTTAATAACATCATAACTCATCAATGAGCCAAATCCATTTATGTGAAATAAATTCTTTCCAGCAGTTATAACATCTTTAAGCCATCCTATTAAAAATATTCCTCCAGTAAATAAATATAATATTCCCATACCAAATTCTCCATTAACAAACTTATGAACACCAAAAGGTCCTCCAAACAAAACAATAAAGAAATCTTTTATTTTTTTCATTAAATATACCTCACTTATTTTTTAATTTTAACTCACTTTTGACAAGATGAATAGGAATAAAAATGTCACGTTTACTTTCTGGTATGTAATAATTTTTTTCTTTAGCAATTTTTAATAAATGTTTCATTACTCGTTCACCATTTCTTCTTCCACATCCCAATAGTTCAGTTAACTCTTTTTGATTAATATATGCTTTTTCCATTCATATCCCCCATTTTTGCTAGTCTTATGGTATTTCAATCTTATTTTTCGTGTGATAGCTTGGTATTTTTATAAAGTATAATTATCTACATTTCCATTATATTTATATTTTAATTTACTAAATTTTATTGCTTCAAAGGAAGTTCCCCAAAAAACAATTTGCTTTTCAGAATTCTCATCAGAATTATAAATGATAACTAAATAATGTTTCTTATCGTTTGTTCCTAATGTATTATGATATTTTTGCATAAATTCATTATCTCTTAAATAATCAATTTTGACTATTTTGTTTTTAGGTAATGTAACAGTCATTTCAGGTTTAATCTTTTTAATTTCAAATACATCCTCTTTTTCTTCTATAGTACATGGATAGTCTTGATTGAATCCTTTTAATCCATCATAATGTACAACTCTAATTATGTTTTTGTTTTTCTTTTTAAATATCATATATAGTCACCTCTAGTTTATTTATTTTTTTCTTTTAGTAAACTAATTAAATCTTTTTTCATACCATCAAAGTTATCAATAATTTTGTTTAGTTTATCTTCAATTCCATCAATAAGAACTTCTGTTAATTTTCCATTTTTATATGCAATTAGTCTTTCTGCAATAATATGATAGCTCCAACTACCACCATTGTTTTTAACAGCAAAGCCAATTGGGAGTTTATCTTGTCTCATACCAATAGATATAAACATTGGAGATACACCTAAATAATCACCTGCAATCTTACAAGTAACTTTTTTCATATTTCTTATATCTTCATCTAAATATTTTTGCATACAATCACCCTATAATTGTTTTAAGAAATCATCTTCGCTAATTATTTCAATATTTTTACCTTTTTCTTTTAATTCCATAGCTTTTTGAACTTTACCACCATAATTTCCAAATTTCCATGCATCGCTTCCAGAACCACCAACTATTAAATAATTGGTTTTTGAGGTAACACCTTTTCCACAAATGCCACCTTTTTGATTAATCTTTTCTTCAATACTATCTTTAGAACCAGAATTAAATGTACCAGTTAAACAGAATATTTTATCTTGAAAATTCACACTATCATTTATTTTTTCCTCTTTTATAGGATTTATAAAATCATTAAACACTTTCATCAATTCATCATATTCATTAGTAGATACTACGCCATCTTCTAATACATTTTTTACGATGGAATAAATTTTATCAAAAGGATAATTGCCAATTAATTGTGTATTACTATCTAGCCATTCATTCAATTCATTAATCTCATCTAATTCAATTTTATTATCATTCATTATAGATTCAATAATTCTTTTTAAATTTTGTAATCCCTTTGTATCGTCACTATAAACTATTTTCATTCCTGTAGAACGATTTCTACTTTCAATATAATTGTAATTTTCAATATCATTTTCATCCAAACCATATTTATCATTTATATATTCAAATATTTCAAGACTAGCTGTAGTATCGCATAAAGCATTGTGATGGTATTCTAAATCTATATTGAGATAATCACATACTTGATCTAGTTTATAATGACTAATATCCAAATACTTTTGTGCTAATTTTTGTGTACATACAACTTTTAAAGTAGGTAAAGCAATATTATATTTTATTAAGGTTTTAGAAATAACACTCAAATCATATTTAACAGCATGACCTATGATTATACTATTTTCTATAATATCTTTATTATCTTTCCAAAACACATCAAAAGTAATGGCATCTTTAACCATATTAGGTGTTATTTTATTTACTCTCATATTAATATCATCAAACCTATCTTCTGGATTTATTAATATATATTTTTTATTTATAACGTTTCCATCTTTAACCTGTATAAATGCTATGGAACAAATGGAATCGGCTTTGGTATTTGGATTTTCAATATCCAATACTACATAATTATCTAATTTAATACTTGTTTTAACCATACTGTAATTCACTCCTTTTAAATTTTATATAAAGGTATATCTTGGATCTTTTTTCATTTTCTCTATTTCCTCATCTGTATAAAACCAATCTGAAGTATCAATTCCTCTTCTTTCACAATTTCTTGCTATTTCATTAATTGTGTCATAAAGATTTGTTAAATTCTTTCTTAATTGAGTAACAGTCATTTCTGGAATTATTACTTCAACCTTTGTATTACCAAGATTAAACCTCTTTATTTCATGTTTAATAATTATATCATCATCTTTCATAAAGATAACACTCCTCATATAAGATTATATCACAAAATATCACTCAATTATGGCTGAATACAAATATTAATAATCTAAGCTTAAGAAATTACAAAAAGAATTAAATAATTTTATCCTTTTAAGCTCTTTAAATAGTAAAAAGAATACAACCATTTCTATAACTAACATAATAATGGCTACCTCTATCGCCATACCTGGACTAATAACAGTTAAAGCAAAATCTTTTGGTATATTCAACAATTCACAGTAACTAATCCCAATATTATAATTAAACTGCATTAGAAAAACTAATCCTGAAAAAATCAATGTTAATATAAATGCTTTTAAACAAACTAAACAAATATCTTTAAAACTTAAATACATAATCTTTCTCCTCTCAAAAAAATTATATCACTATTTTGGTACATATTCCATACTTTTGGTAACAATAACTATTTTAATGGGAAAATTAAAATGGTGATGTACTGTGCTAGATAATAATTTGAAATATGCAAGGGAAGATTTAGAAATGACACAAGAAGAATTAGGTTATGTGTTTGGTGTTAAAAAAGCAACTATATCGAATTGGGAAAATGGCTACGATATAATTCCTTTGAATAAACTAATTAAATTCTGTAATCTTTATGACTATTCTTTAGATTTTATTATTGGATTTACTAGAGAAAATAAAATTTATCCTAAACTTGATAAAGTCGATAAAGTTAAAATTGGCAAAAAACTTAAAGATCTAAGAAAGAATCTAGGATTAACACAAGAACAAATTGCTAATGAATGTTCTATATCCCGTGCTACTTATTGTCATTACGAATTAGGTATGAATCTAGTATCAACTCTAACTCTTTATACAATTTGTAAGAATCATAAAATATCAATGGATTCATTTTTAAGGCAACAAAAAAAGTGAGAATATGCTAACTAAATAACATACCTCACTTTTTTACATACCAATTTCAAAGTCATCTTTTTCTTTATCGTTATAAGTTTCATCGCTTTTTAAATAACTGGGTACTCCTGCATAATCAAATAACTCATCTTCTTTAGTAGTACCTTTAGAAATATCATAAATATCATTTGTATTAAAGTCTTGATTGTCATAATAGTCCTTTATTTCAGTTGTAGTAGCCTCTTTTGTAGGTTCATTACCAATTTGTAGTAATTCCCTAAAAAAGTGTTTTATTGCCTCTAAAATGGCTTTTAAATAAGTTTTAAGGTTATTATTCTCTTTGGTCAAGTTTTGATTTCTTGTAGTAAGTGCTTTTACCTCGCGTTGTAGATTATTATTTTCTTTTTCTAATGTTTGATGGCTTTTACTAAAAGTGTCTACTTCATTAAATAATTGTTCCATTTTAGGTTGAAATTCCATAATCTTTTTAGTTTCTTTTATTACATTTTGCATACTATCAAAAGTATCTTTTCTAACCTTTACATACTCTTTATCTATTAAGGTATTTTTAGTAGTTTGCATTTTTTCTTCAAAATCATTCATAGCATTATCAAGATTCTTATTGATGGTTTCAACTTTATTTTCATAATATTTTGTTGTTTTCTTAAATTCTTTTATTTTAATATGTTTTCTATCACTCCCCTTAATACCTCTTTCTAAATCGAATCCAGCTTCTCTTAATCTTAAATTATAAATATCTTGTAATTCTGATAAATGAATATTATCTTTTATATATTGTTTTTTTGAAATAGTAAATCTTTCTGTATTTGTTCTTTTATCTAATTTTTTAACAAGTGGTACAACTACGCAATGAATATGTGGTGTTAATTCATCTAAATGAATTGTTGCGTGTAATACTTGTTCTTTTTTATAACCTAAATCATTATAAACAAAATCCATACAAGTATCAGCCCACTTCATTATTTCTTCTTTATTCATATTATCAAAAAACTTATGGGTTGCTGTAAACATTAACTCATCTGCAACAACACTTTTAGATTTATTTAACATTTCATTAAAAGTTCTTTTTCTATCATCTCTTTCAGTTTTCATTCTTTCGTTATGTTCTTTTTCATAATCTTTTACAAGCAATTTAAAACCCTTAACATATTTCTCAGCTAAGGGTACTAGTTCTATATTGTTTTTCGTTAATTCTAATTTAATATTAGGATTACTTTTATAAGCCTTTTTTTCTCGCTTATTATGGGATCCTATTTGTGCTAAATCATTTATAGTCATTATCTGCTGACTTCTAAATATTCCATAATTCAAATTCATATATCATCCTCTCTTTCTAAATTTTTGAAAAATAAAAATACTTTCGTTAAAAAGTATCTTAGTGTAATTATTATTAAATTATATAGATTATCATTTGCTACAACTCATACTTATTACATTGGGTTTATACAAACTCGGGTGTCCAGCATCTACAATAACTCCAACTAAGTCATTTTTCATAGTATCACCTCTATAGTAGAGTATGTTTTCCTAAAAAAATAGTCACAAAAAAATAATTACCTATTAAAGTAATTATTTAATTAAATATTAATTAGTATTTTTTCTAGCATGATAAATACCATAACCAATTCCACCAGTTATAATTATTATTAAAAATAAAGCAACAACATCATTAGAACTATTTTCTTCTTCTTCATTTTTATCATCTGGTAAATATTTCATAATATCATATCTATCATTAATATCTTGCTCAAATACACTTTTAATTTCACTTAATATTTCATCTTTATAGTCATCTGCAAAACCATTCCAAGATTTGTTACCAACAATTATATATGGAACACCCTCAGCAGATTCACCCCTAGCAGTTGCTACTTTTTCCATTAAAGCTGCATTATCTTCATTATACCAAGTTTCATATTCCATTAATTCAAAAAAGCTTCCATATTCTTCCTTTATGCTTTCAAACCACTCCTCAGCCTCAGCACAATGAGAACATCCATCACCTTTAAAAAAATAAATTGGTACTGCCTTAGATTCATTACTATTCTCATCTTTATTTTCTTCTTGTTCTTCGGCAAAAACTCCAAAAGGAATTATAAATATTGCAAGAAATAAAATAATTAAATATTTAAAATACTTCATTTTTTAACCTCCTAAAACTAATGATAACATAAAAAGAAAAAATAGAAAATAAAACTATCAAAAAATTAATGCACTAGCATTAATTTTCATCGTTTTTTCACATTCTATTTTTTTATATAAATCTATTTTTTTTCATTATCAGTTGTTAATTTTTCTTCTTTTTTTGTATCATCTACTATAGGAATGTATAGCTTACATTTACAAATTCCATCATTAATAAATTCATCACAAGGACAAAGTGTCGTATCATCAACATTAATTCTACAAGGACAATGTCCATCCTTTCTTGCTAAACCATCCATTATTGTATTTACATATTTTCTATCTGGATTTATTTTAAAACCTTTCATATAATTCCTCCTTAATTTATATTTTACTACAATCAAACTTTGGAATAAAGCTCTCATTTGCAGTATCTCCTTCTTGAATAAAAGCATTTTTAACACCAATTGCTACTGCAAAATCAATAACTTCATCATATTCTTCATCAGTAATTTTTCTATTTAAATTATCATACTTACAATTATTTATAGGAGTATACTGATTCATTATACTAATATATATGTCATCACCATAAGTTTTGTATAAATAATTTATTATTTCTTTAGCATCTCTTGCATGATTTGGTAAAATAAGAACACGAACCACTAAACCTTTTTTTAATAATCCATCACTATCTAATTGAAACTTACCAACTTGTCTATACATCTCATCAATAGCCATCGTCGCAATTTCAAAATAATTTTCACACATAGAATACTTTTTTCCAAGTTCATCATCGAAATACCTTAAATCAGCCAGATAAATATCAACCAAATTACTCATCATTTTCAATGTTCCAATATTTTCATAACTACTTGTATTATAAATAACAGGAATTTTTAATTCGTTAAATTTTATTTTATGAAGAATAGAAGCAATTTGAGGAACATAATGAGTCGGAGTAACAAAATTTATATTATGAGCACCCATCTCCTGTAACTTTAATATAATTTCTCTAAGTTTTTTATTACTAATATACTTTCCATATCCATCTAAACTAATTTTTTTATTTTGACAATAAATACATTTTAAATTGCAATTAGAAAAGAAAATAGTTCCACTACCATTATTTCCAGAAATAACAGGTTCTTCCCACTTATGTAAACTGTAATATGCCAGTCTGACTTTATTAGTAGCTCCACATACTCCTTTTTTCTCATATCTATTAATCTCACATTTTCTAGGACAAATAACACATCTTTTTAATAATTTATTCATACAAACAACCTCACTAAAAATATTTATAAACAAAATTTCCACAAAGTCTGTGGATAAATTTAATAAGACTTATTTTTTTAATATTATATCAATTAATTTTCTTGTACAAAAACTAGGTAAATTTTTTTTAGAATAAGCAATTCCAACTTTTCTACTTAGAATTTTTGGAGAAACATCCAAAATATAAACATCTTTTTTAGCTAAAGATTCTTCAATAAACTCTTTTGTTGAATATCCTATACCTAAACCTATTTTAACAAAATCTATAACTAAAGTAAAACTAGTCAAATGATGCTTTTGGTTTTTTCATAATAGTTGGACTCCTTCCACGTTTTCGTTCAACTATATTATAACCGTTTTCTTTATATTTTTTAATCCAATACCTATAGCAACGGTTTGAATTGGTTCATTATCTATTAAGACTCTATTTATTGCATCTTCTTTAAATTGCTTTGAATATTCTTTATATTTGGTTGTTCTAAGAATATCAAATCCATGCTTATCTATTAACCATACCAAATATTGAATATTGTGTTTAGTCATTCCATATTCAGATTGTAATGTTTTTAACGTTTCTCCCTCTTTTCTTTTGTTATATATTTCTATTTTTTCTTCGTAACTCAATTTTGACATATAAAAACCTCGTTTCTATTTTGTCCAAGAAACGGGGTTCATATCACTTAGAATCTTTTTTCTTTTTTTATAGCATATTTTTCTTTTTTAGAATTAATGCAATTATTATTGATAGAATAGAAGAAATTCCTATAATTAAAATAAAAGCTTGAGGATATTTTGATATATCACCTAAGGGAATATTCATTCCTAAAAATGATGAAATCATTGTAGGTATTGATAATACAATTGTTGCTCCTGCTAAAAATTTCATAACAATATTTAAATTATTAGAAACAATAGTAGCATAAGTATCTGTGATTGATGAGAGAATATCTCTATAAATACCACTCATTTCAATGGCTTGTTTATTTTCTATTATAGCATCTTCTAATAAGTCTTTATCTCCTTCGTATAATGGGAAAATTGTACCTTTAGAAAGTTTTTCTAAAACTAAATCATTAGCTTTAAGAGATGTTATAAAATAAACTAATGTTTTTTCTATTTCTAATAAATCAATTAAATCTTTATTTTCTGTTGACTTTTTTAAAACTTTTTCTTTTTTTTCAATATCTTTATTAACTTGTTTTAATGCTCTTAAATAATAATTTGAAGTTCTTAATAAGATTTGAATTAGAAACCTAACTTTTTTGGCAGTTCGAAATTCTTTTACTTTATTTTGTTTAAATTCATTTAAGATACTAACTTTTTTTGGAGAAACTGTTATCACATAATTATTATCAGTAATAATAATTCCTAAAGGATAAGTTTTATAAATGTGAGAATCTTCTTTTTGTTCTAAGTATGGAGTATCTATAACTACTAAAGTAGCATTACCACTTTGTTCTACACGAGGCAATTCTTCATCATCTAACATTTTTAAAATTAAATCTTTATCTACTTTTGTTTTTTCAACTACTTTATCTATTTCATCGGTTGTTGGAGATGATAATTCTATCCAAGAATCTATTGTAATTTTTTTGATTTTTTTAGTTTTTTTCTCTACTGTACTTGTTTTATATATTTTTAACATTATACCTCTCCCCTTTTTATTTATTTTGGCTATATTATAACACTTTTTTTATACAAAATAAAACACTTAATAGATTTTTTTATCTATAAGTGTTAACTACTACTACTTTTTTATTACTAATTATTATTTCCAATATATTTTGCATCACTGAAAGCTAAAATTAGCATAAAGATTGGATTCAATAAAATTAAGCCTATAGCAAATCCTGTGTCTTTACCAAATGCTTTTGCTAAATTAATATTTAGCATAATAATGATGATAAAATTTACAAATGGAACTAATAATAATAAGAACATCCAGCCATTCATTCCAGCAACTTCAAATAATTGATACATATTGTAAAATGGAATAAGTGAAGTCCAACCTGGTTTTCCAGCTTTTGTAAATACTTTCCAATTTGCAATAATTGTTATAACTCCAATTATTAAAGTAATAATCATAATCACTGAAACAACTGCCATTGAAGTAGCAATAGCACTACTATAATCAACAGTACTCTCTATATCATACATTTTTTACTCCTCCTTTATTATAGAATACAATAAACTTGTTATTTTTTCAACTAAAAAATTTACTCTAACCTAATTTAACTTTTGTTGTTTTGATTTTGTTATTTCTTATGTATTTTATATCTATTCTATCATTTGTTTGATATTTATATAACTCATATTTTAAAGAAGCAATATCTTCTATTTCTTGATTGTTAATTTCTATTATGATATCTCCTTTTTTTAAAGATGATTCAGCTGCTTTTGTTTTTTCTCTTATATTATAGATTACTACTCCTTTATTTATGTCTTTTGGAACTGATAAATTATAACGAGCAAGTTTTGCTGAGTCTGTTGCATTAATCATTTCTATTCCTAATACAGGCCATTTAATAGCTTTTCCTGACTCTAAAGAATCTATGTGACTCATTGCATATTCTATAGGTATCGCAAATCCCATTCCTTCAATATTGTCATCTACAAGTTTCATTGAACAAATACCAATAACTTCTCCGTTAACATTTAATAAAGGACCTCCACTATTTCCTGGATTAATAGATGCATCTATTTGAAGAACTTTCATTTTCCAGTCAAGATCATTTGAGTCGCCTAATGATATAGAAACCATTCGATCTTTTCCTGATAATACACCAGATGTTACACTACCTCGATAATCGTAGCCTATTGGAGAGCCAACAGTAAATACAGTATCACCAAGATTAGAATTTTCGCTAGTTGATAATGTTGCAACTTGTTTTACATATTTTTTATCAATTTTTAATACGGCTAAATCTAAATATTTATCCTTACCTAAAACAGTTGCATCTACTTCTTCATCATTTGATAAAATTATTTTAGTTTCATCTGTATCTGATAAAACATGCTCATTTGTTAAAATATAACCAAATTTTTTATCAACTTTATATATAAAACCTGTTCCACTATTTAAAAGAGAATCAGCATTATATACTTGTATTACTACAACTGCATCATATATTTTATCAATAGCTTTCTTTAGTGAAGCTTTTTCATAAATTAATGTATCTTTCTTTTGAAAAATAGTATTTAGAAAAAAATAATTAAGAGTTAATGTAAAAATTCCACCTAATACAAATGATATTGTTATTAATAATAAATATTTAGTATTCTTTTTAAAAAACTTTATAATTTTATTTTTCAAAGTCTTTACTCCTCTCCATCTTAGCTAAATCTTGCCAATTAGAGGGGAATCCCATCCTATCTAAAACTTTATTAATAGTTATAGTATGTAAATTATAATTTAGAGTTTCTATCACATTATCTAACTCATGTGTCATATTCTTAAAATCATCTGCCAAGAGCATCTGTTTCATAATGATGATTAAAGCGAATAAATCATTTTTTCCATAAACATATTCATCATCTTTTTTTTCTATTTTTAATAATTGATGAAAAACAGTATCTTCAATAGCCTTTTGGGTTCTGTTTTCATATAAAATATCTTCATGTGCACAAAGATTTCTATAGTTTGCTAAAATTGGAAGATATACTATAAATATTTCTGGATCTATATCATATATTTCTGCTATGTCTTTTTGGTCTTCAGGTTTTAAAATAGAGAACATTTCACTAACAATGCCAAATGATAATACTTTTACTAATATCCATAAAGGAATATAACCATAATTAGAAACGTAATGAAGAGTAGCGCTATGTTGTGAACCATTTACTCTAATTTGTCTTTTCATTTTTCTTAATAGATCATTTAACTGAGCTTGTTTTTCTGGTGCACGTGTAAAATTCTTTTCTTTTAAGTAATCTTTTTCTCGATAACCATATTTCTTAGATAATTGATAAGATGTTATAGATTTTAAATTATTTTCAATTACTAATAAATATTTAAATATTATATTTCTAAAAGATCTATCAAATAAGAAAAGACTATACATTTCTTCAAATGTTGTACCATCTTTAAATGATCTATCATCATGTGATTTTAAAAACAAATGTCTATAACCATTTATAAAAAAATAATTTTCTCTTAATAAAACTTTTTCAGCATATTTTTGATCATTAATTATCATTCCTTTATGAAGAAATATTTGAATTTGTTCTTCTAAATTTTTAAAGTTTTTTTCTATCATAGTCTCACCTATTATAAATTATAACATATTATTAGTAGAAAAGTGTGATTTTTTAATGAAATTAGTGATATAATTATTTTAGAATGTATAATTTTTAGAGGGGGATAATTTATGCCAGCAACAGTTACTCATGCTTATTTTAGTAAAGATGTATATGATATATTACCAGAGGATATTAAAAAAAATTTAGATGTTAAAAGATGCAAAATGTTTGGTCAAAGTACTGATAGTTTGTTTTTTTATAATTTATTTTCAATATTTCCAGGAAAAAATATAAGGGCTTTTCAAAGCTATTTTCATAGACATCAATCACAAGAATTTTTTCTTAACTTATTAGGTTTTATTAAAGATAATAATATAGAAGATATTGATACTTATTCTTTTTTAGTAGGATTTATTTGTCATTATGCACTAGATTCAACTTTGCATCCATTTATAATATATAAAACAGGAGACTTTAAAAAGAAAGTTCCTTCTACTTATAAATATAATAATATTCATAGTTTTATGGAAACTTTTATTGATAATGATATGATTAGAAGAAGAGAAAAAACAAATCCTTATAAATTTAATTATGATAAATTTTGTTTTGATACTAGCTGTTTTTCTAAAAATTTATGTAAGACAATTAATTATACGTTTTATAATACTTTTAAAATTAAAAATATGAGTGATATCTATTATAAATCACTTAAACAAATGAAAAATGCTTTAATGATTTTTAGAAAAGATCAATATGGAATTAAAAAGAATATATATAAATTTATTGATACTTTTACTAGCCGTGGAACATTTAGATTTGAAGCTATAAGTTATTATTATCCACTTACTGATAAACATAATTTTTTAAATAGTAATCATAATTTATGGAGAAATCCAACAACTTATGATATGACAAGTACAGAATCTTTTGTAGATTTATATTTAAAAGCTATTAAGTTAGCTAAAGTGTTAATTTGTGCTAGTTTTGATTATTTAAATAATAAAGATATAGATTTAGAAAAGATTTTTACTAATAATAGTTATGTAACTGGTCTTGATTGTGAATTAAAAAAAGAATTAAAATATTTTGAATTTTAATTCTTTTTTTTGTATAGGAAATATTTTTAATAACATAATAATTATAGGTGATTAGATGTTTTATAAATATGAAATAAAAAATAATGGACGAGAAGATATTTTATATCTTCATTTAACTATGCAATATGAATTTTCTGATGAATTAACATTAGAAGATAAAGTTGTTGATTTTAATGCTCAAAATTTTATTAAAACTAATAATATTAAATTTAGAGGTAATAAGATTTGTTTAGTGATTGATGGAAAAATTATTAAATGTATGTATATTAATAATAAAATTTCAAATAATAATTATATATCTGATTCTTTTATGGTAAATATTAGTCTTGATGATAAAGCATTATGTGAAATATCTTTACGTGAATATTTACTTAGTATTTTATTTTCATATTATAGTAGTACTATACATATTGAGACATTTAAAGCGATGACTATACTTTTTACTGGATTTGCTTTTAAAATGATGAATGATAATAATTGTATTTTAAGTAATAATAGATTTTTTAAATACTATAGTCTTGAGTATTATAAGAGTCAATTAAATAATTATGATGAAATAAAAACTATTATTAATAATATAATTAATGAAGTTGATGGTATGTACTTATTTTATGAAAATGACTATATTTTACCTTTTATACATTACTCAAATAGTGGAAAAACTAAAAATAATAAAAATTATCCATATTTATCAAGTGTTAAAAGTTTATGGGATTTAGCTTCTCCTTACTTCATTAATATAAAAGATTATAGCTTTGATGAGATTAATAAAAAATTAAATATTTCAATTAGTAGTTCTAGTGAGATAAACATTATTAAAGATAACTATAAGAAAATAAAAATTGGAAATATAATTTTTTCAATGCAAGAGTTTAAAAATACTTTGAATTTAAAATCTGATGATATATATATAATTATAAACAATGATAATTTAAGAATTATTTCAAAAGGATTTGGGAATTCTTATGGACTTAGTATTTTTGGAGCTAGTGAAATTGCAAAAAATGATTGTAAATATTATCATATTCTTAAATATTATTTTCCTAAGGCAAAATTATTAAAAAAAGTAAAAGAACTTTCAAAGTAAATGAAAGTTCTTTTTATTTAACTCTACTTGCAAGATCTTCTAAAGCTTTATCAGCGTCTTTATTAATTTCTATAGTGTTTTCTAAAAACTTAGAATACCCTTCCACTGTTGCAGAAAAATCTTTTAACTGAGGTAAATCTTTTGTATCAATTATAGAATTTATTATTTTAATTTGTTCTTTTAAATCTTTTGAAATTGAAAGAATTTCATCATAAGTTAATTTATCAATCATTGCCTAATTCCTCCAAATTTGGAGATTTCTTTAAATTATTAGTTTTTAGTATTTCACTACATGTAGATATGATATTTTTATATTCTTCAATACTTTCTATATAATTTAAATTATCACTATTATTCCAGCCATTTTTCATTTTAGCTAAATTTTCGAATATTTTATTTATAGCTATTACGTATTTATTATAATCTGACATTAATCCTCCTATATTAGCAAAATTCTAGAACCATTTTTTAAATCTGTATCTCTTATAGTTTTATTAACATTATAAACTTCACCAGTTTCTTTACTATAAAAATTATAATCTTCTTTTGGAACATAAGCATTATCTGTAAGTTCTATTAATGCATCTTCAATTAATGATTTTATTGTTCCTACCTTTTTGTTAATTGGAATAAACAAATCATATTTTTTTTCTATTAATGGTATTTCTAATTCTATTAATATTTTATTTCTATTCATTTTATCACCTACTCATCAGAGATTAATTTTATTAAAACTGCTTTACCTTTTTTAATAATATATCCAAATCCAGGATCTATTTCGGCTCTTAATATACGAGAATTAGTTGTAACTCTTAGTGTAAATTGATTACCAATACCATTTCCAAGCCATATTCCTTCAGATAAATCAATATTTGATTTATACCATGATTCATAATTAATACTTTTTATAGCCTCTATAGTATCAATTATTATAAATTTAATATTACCATTTTTTTTGCATTCTGCTAATAATTTTGTAAATTTATCTTTTTCTATAGAACTTAATTTATTTAATAATGAGTTAATATTAAATAAAAAGCATATTGTTGTTTGTTCAGATTTATTATTATAAACTTCATTTAATTTATCTATACTATTATAGCATGTATCTTTACTATAAAAAACTCTTTGATTACTGATGTCTTCTAAAATACTATTACTATCAAAAATTATACAATTTGTATTTGGGATTTTTAATATTGTATTTATTAAACCTTTATAGAATATTGGATCGGTAGAAATATCTTCTCCTGTTATATTAAACATATATTTATCTTTTAAATTTATTGTTTCGATTGTAAGTTCTTCTTTAGATACTCCTACTGGAATATTTGTAATATTTCCTAATTTTTCTTTTACAAATTCTTGTGTTACTACCTCAGGTAAAATTGGTATTTTAGGAGCTTTATATTCACAAATTTTATTTAATTTTTCACATACTACTTTTATGTAATCTGTTAATTTTTCTTCTGTATAACTATAGGCAGTTTGAAATTCAAAAATTGAATCTAATAAAATTAATCCTCTTCCATATTCTTTAGATGGCTCTTTTTTTCTAACTCCAGGTATTACAGAAGAATAGTCCATTGGATCATTAAATTGTAGAACAACATTTTGTTTAAAATTTTGTTTAAGACGATATCTTACTGTATTTGGACCATTAGTACTAAATATGAAAACAACGCCATATTTTAAACAATCTCTTGTCATTTGTCCTATAACTTCTTCATAATCACTATAAGTTTCTATAAATGCTTCGACATTATTTATAATTATAACAATCATTGGAATTTGTTTACCACCATGATTTATATAAAAATCATATGAACCATTATAATCTACAAAAATCTTTTTACGTTCTTCAATAATTTGATTTATCATTTTAAATAAATTATTTATTTTTTCTATTTCAGTTGATAAGATTACTTCTCCAACATGAGGAGCATTTTTAAACATATTTAAAGTTTCAGCTCCAAAATCTAAAATATAGAAATTTATCTCCTTTGAGTCGTGGGACGAAATTGATGAATAAACTATACTTGATAGCATTAATTCTTTTCCACTACCAGCAGAACCAAAAACAATGGTGTTTCCTTCTTTTGATAGAGGTAGCGTTAAAACATTTTGTTTTTGATTATCAGGATCATCATATTCGCCAATTATAGGATTAATAACATTTTTTTCTGTTTTTACATTATATTTTTCTTTTAATTTATCTATATAAATCATGTTAGGTATTTTATCTAACCATAATTGCTCAATTGAAATATTTTCTGTTTTTGCTTCTTCTACAATGTATTTAATTATATTTGTGATTTCTTCTCCTTTAGATTTTATCACTACATCATTTTGCTTAGTATCTAAAGATTTAATTATAGAACCAACATTATCAATGATACTTATAGATTGATCTACTTTTTTCTTTCTTTTTTCTGTAGGATAATATTGAGCTCCTGCCCATGCAGCTTGTCCCATAGCAAATAATTCATTATAACCGACTTGTAAATAAAATCTTCCTGTTGTTTTTAGTTCTGCTGCATCTGGACATTTGATCATATCCATACTATCTGATTTATCTTGAACTCTTAAACAAACTCTAAATTTTGAATTGGACCAAATTTGATCATTTACTACTCCACTAGGTTTTTGTGTTGCTAGAATTAAATGCACTCCTAATGAACGTCCAATACGAGCAGTTGATATTAATTGTTCCATAAATTCTGGTCTTTGATCTTTTAATTCGGCAAACTCATCTGAAATTATAAATAAATGAGAGATTGGTTTTTCTACTAATCCTCTTCTAAATAAACTTTGATATTTATAAATATCAATTGTACTTTCATTTAATTTATCTCTTGCTTCATTGAATATTCTTTGTCTTTTTCTTAATTCACTTTGAATTGATGCTAAAGATCTATTCATTTCAACTGTATCTAAATTTGTAATCGTACCTGCTAAATGAGGAAGTTTCATTCCTGTTTCTTTATTTTCAAATGCTCCTGTTAGTCCTCCACCTTTATAGTCTATTAAAACAAATGATACTTCATATGGATGATAGTTTAGGGCCATGGATAAAATGTAAGTAATAATAAATTCTGATTTTCCTGAACCGGTCATTCCAGCAATCAATCCATGTGGACCATGTGCTTTTTCATGTAAATCTAATTTAAATAATTCACGTGATTTGTCTAATCCAACAGATGCTTGTAATGTTTTAGTAGGATCATTATTTTTCCAACGATTTAGAATATTTAATTGATCTATCATACCAACATTATACATCTCAAGAAATGATACGCTTGATGGTAGGCTTCTACTTTCTTTTGCTATATCAATTGGAATGTTTGCTATAATTTTACAACATTCATACATATTTAAAGTAGGATCAAAGTCAGCAACAAATTCTTTTTGTTTGTTAGATACTAATTCATTCTCAAAAACTCCAGACTTTTTATCTCCTATACTTATAAATGTTTTACATTCATTTGGAATATTTACTAATCTTGGACTGATAACAATTAAACTAAATCCATAATTTACAGGCATTTCTGATACATCTTTAACTAATTCTATATCACGAACCATTTTATAATCATCAGTAATAATCACATAATAAGGTTTATAGTGATGATAATCGGCACCATTTAGTTCCATTTTTCCATTATTATCTTTAAATTTTCTCGTTTGCATTTCTTTTTCTAGTTCTAGCGATATTTCTTTAGCTTCATCTAAATTAGTTGCAAAAAACCTTGTCTTTTTATTATTACTCCAATTATGGGGAGCAACTTTAATATATTCCCAATTATTTGAATTTTGTTCATTTGTTAAAATAACTATTTTTAAATCTTCATAGCTATGATATGTTAACATTTGAAGGACTAATCCTTCTATAAATAATTTTTTATTTGAACCTGTTCCAATAATTGCACTAATATTTTTTTGAACAAAATTTAATGATATTGGAACGTTTTCTAGAGTTCTAGAAGTAGCTCCTACTTTATAAACTTCTTCCAAAAGATTATCACTTTTTAGGGAAAAATGTTTTTCAGGAATACTTATTTTTCCTCTTAATTCTGTTGTTCCAACTCCTAATCGTAAATCTAGAAAATCATTTTGTTCTAATTCTCTTTCCCATAGATTTCTTTTTTTCTGATAGACAATTTCTTTTGTTTGATTTAATGGTAGATAATTATCTATTAATATTTGTCTTTGAATTTTCATTTCAGTTTGAATTTTTTCTTTTTTTGAATCTAAATACTCCATATATTTAGTTTGACGTTCTGCTTCTTTTTTCTTTCTTTGTTTTTTCTGGTACATTCTTTGAAGATTTGGCCATAAAAGCATTGTTGCTAACATCGCTCCAGACATTAATAAAGATGGCAAAGCAGCTCCTATATCTACTGAACCATTTATTACCCCCATTAAAGAGTTATATCCCATAGTCATTGACATCATTGCCATTGTTAACATTGGTCCTATAGTGTATAGTACAGGCATTTTTTCTTCCTCTTCTTTTCCAGGTGGTGGATCTATCGCTATAACTGTTTCTTCAATTCCTGTTTTAAAACGAGGAGCTCTATAAAAGTAATCATCTTCTTTAAAGAATTCTATTCCTTCTTCATCAGGGTTATCAAATTCTACTTGTTTTTGTATAATAGGAGCAACTTTTTCAAAATAATTATTATCTAATCGTAAAAAATTTCCAACATTATTGATTACAATTGAATCTTTTAAAACTATAATTTTTAATCCCATAATAAAAATAATATCGCCATATTCTAGTGCTTTTGCAGTTACAACTTTATTATTAACATATGTTCCATATTTACTATTTAAATCTTGAATAATCCATTTATTATTATTGTAAATTAAACGAGCATGTTGTCTTGATACTAAGGGATGATTATAACAAATTGGACTTCTATTATCATTTCCAATTAATAATTCTTTTTGATCTCTTATTTTTAATTTTACTGTTTCTTTTTCAACTACTGGGGAACAATATAAAATAACATACTCATTGTCAGTATTTATTTTTAAAAAATAAAGTCCATATTCTTTTAAGATAGCAGACTCTATTTCTTTTTCACCTGACATTATTTTAGTTTCGAAGTCGCTTTTTATTTTCCACTCCCCATTATCTTCTTCTACATTAATTAAATTTCTGACATTTCCTAAATAATCGTTATCGGTAATCCAATAATTTCCAGAAACTTTTGTTGGTAAAACAAAATTAAAAATTCTCTTTTTTTTGATTAATCTAACTATCATTAGATATCACCCCGTACTATCCTAATATATAACTAATTATATCTTTTTTTATTTTTTTTTACAACCTCTTTATAAGGATTTTGAACAAAATGACTTTAGAATAATAAAATAATTAAATTATGTTTTTGTGTTTATTTTTTTTCTTTTTAGTAAAGTTTTTAATGTTAAATTATTATCTTTTTTTATTAATAGGTTTATGCCTATACTAATTTAGTTTTTAAGAATACTTTATATTGGTGATATATAATGATTAATTATTTTTTAAACTTAACGCCTATTTGGCAGGCGTTAATAGCAGGATGTTTTACTTTTTTAGTTACATCTTTAGGAGCAGCAGTTGTTTTTGTATTTAAGTCAGTTAATAAAAATATTATGGACTCAATGTTAGCTATTTCTGCAGGAATTATGCTTTCAGCTTCGTTTTTTTCTTTATTGAATCCAGCTGTTGAAATTGCAGAAGAATTAAATTTAAAAGTATGGTTAGTAGTCTTTATAGGTATAATTTTTGGAGGAATATTACTTTATGCTGGAGATAAATTATTAGAATTTTTATCGAAAAATAAAGATTCTGGAAGTTTGAGTCTTAGAAGATGTGCAATGTTATTTACTTCTATAACTTTACATAATATTCCTGAAGGATTAGTTGTTGGTGTTGCTTTTGGAGCTATCGCTTATGGAATTGATAATGCTACTGTTTTTGCAGCAATAAGTTTAACAATAGGAATTGCAATTCAAAACTTTCCAGAAGGTAGTGCAATAAGTCTTCCACTAAGAAGAGAAGGATTATCAAGATTTAAGTCTTTTATGTTTGCAATGCTTAGTGGAATAGTTGAACCTATAGCTGCTGTAATTGGAGCATTATTAGTTATGAAAATTCAAATTATTCTACCATTTATATTATCTTTTGCAGCTGGTGCTATGATTTTTGTAATTTCTATGGAATTAATTCCAGAAAGTCAAAGTAATAAGAAAAAAGACCTTATGGCCTTCTTAACATTACTTGGATTTTCAATAATGATGGTTCTTGAAATAGTTTTAGGATAGTTCTTTAATTGTTAATTTTTGATTTTCTTTTAAATAAACTCCATATAAATCTGTTTTAGGTGCTGTAAAAGTAAATATATCTTTAGAATCAAGCTCTTCTTTGGGCTTTTCTTTTGGATCTTCAACTGGTTTTTCTATAGGCTTTTCGATTGGTTTTTCTTCTTCGGGTTTTTCCACAATAGGTGTGGAAATTTTTTTAAATTGATAAGAATAATTATTTAGTATTTTTATAGTATCATCTATCCATAAACAATTTTCAGGGCGTTCACCATTATTAATACTCCAATAACCAGCTTCATTTTTATGCCATCCACTATTACTAAATTTACCTCTACCACATTCTATATGACAATGATTTCCTGATGCATTTCCTTTTGTTCCTTCATGATAAAATACTTCTCCTTTTTTTATAACTTTACCAACAAATAAATTATCTACATTATTATCATGAGCAAAAAGAATTGTTAAATAATCTACAGTTCCATCTGGATATTCTACTTTCTCTGTACTTTCTAGCCATACTTCGTTTGCATCAGTCTTATAAATTTTTTTTATAATCCCAGTAAATGGAGCATATATATCGCTAATTCCTGAATCTTTTCCTGCGTTATCAATAGCAAAACTATTTTTATGCGTACCTTCATTATAACCTTGAGTTATACGCATAAATTCACTAGGAAATAATGGTTTTTCCATTTATTTTTCCTCCTTATTTATTATATTTTCTTTTAAAATACTGATTTTCTTTTTTGTTACAAGCTCTCTGTGCGGAGTAATTTTTCCTTCTAAAGATTTATATATTGTATCAGCACCTAAAAACGAAAAAAGTCCTACCCATAAACTTCTTGGAAAATTAATATCTGTGAATGTCATACAAAAAATTATTCCAATAGATAAATTTACTATAAAAGAATAAATGGATATATAATTGCTACTCTTAAATAATTTTTTTGTTTTTTGAATAAATGCACAAGTAATTGTACTTAAAGCAATAGCAATTATAAGCATTCTTTGTAAATATTCTAAGTCTAACATAGATACCTCCTCTTAATATTTTATGCAAAAGAGCATATCTTGCTACTAAAGAGTTTTTTTAGACATAAAAAAACCTCGAATAAAATTTTCGAGGTATAACTGTAGATATATAATTATCTCTTTGAGAATTGTGGTGCACGACGTGCTTTCTTCAAACCTGGTTTTTTACGTTCTTTCTTACGAGAATCTCTAGTAATAAACCCAGCAACTTTAAGAGTTTTTCTAAAACTATTTTCTGAATCAGTTGGAGTTATTTTATCATAGTCTAATAAAGCTCTTGTAATTCCTAAACGAATTGCTCCTGTTTGACCTTGAAATCCTCCACCTTTTACTTTTGCATCTACATCAAACATTTCTCTTGTATTAGTTAATTCTAATGGTTGACATAAATCCATAACACATAATTCAGAAGGTAAATATTCATTTACATCTCTTCCATTTACAGTTATTTTACCTGTTCCTGGTATTAATGTTACTCTTGCAACACTAGATTTTCTACGTCCTGTTCCAGTATAAACATTTTTCTTATCTTTTGCCATTAATTTACCCTCCTAATTTAACTCAAGCACTTCAGGCTTTTGTGCCATTTGTTTGTGCTCGTTTCCTGCATATACAAATAGTTTTTTAAACATTTGTCTTCCTAATCTATTATGTGGAAGCATACCTTTTACAGCTCTTTCCATCATTTCAATTGGATATTGTTCTCTCATTGTTTTTGCAGTTCTTTCTCTTAATCCACCTAAATATTGTGAATGATTATAATACATTTTATTTTCAAGCTTGTTTCCAGTTAAATTTACTTTTTCAGCATTGATAATAATTATATTATCTCCACAATCAATATGTGGTGTGTAAGTTGGTTTGTGTTTACCACGTAAATATTTAGCTGCTAATGATGCAACTCTACCTAAAGATTTTCCTTCTGCATCAATAACATACCATTTACGTTCTACAGTTTCTTTTTTTTGCATATAACTTGTCATATTTTTTCTCCTTTTACTTAAATCAAGCTTTCCCACGGCTTAATTTATGTGGGGATATTTGAATGTACCGATTGTAATTATACTAAAAAAAGTATTAAAAATCAATACTTTTCTTTTATTTTATATAGATTTTGAATTATTTTTAGTTGAAACTTGAGCCTCAAGAAGATTTAACTTTTCTAAAGCTGCTTCTAATTCTTGATCACTCAAAGACTCTACATAAGCTTCTGTATATCTTTTTTCAATTTCATTAATTCTTTGCTCATTTAAAGTACCATTACCAAATGCAGTTATTGCTGTAGCTGCAGTTATAGATGTTGTTACTCTTTGTCCTTTCTTATCAATTTGTCCCTCATCATTTAATGTGGTATCACAAACTGAAAGTACTGTGGATGTTCCGACTCCTAAAGTTGTAGTTTTATCTGTAATAAAAGTTGTTAATATTGACATTTTTATTCCTCCTTATATTTTATAATATCTTTTTTTATTATCATTATTTTTCATCTGTCTAAATTCTGATTGTTCATTTGTCAAACTTTTTAATTGTTCATTTAGCAAATTCTTTAATTGCTGTATCTGCTCTATACTTGTTGCTTTTTCAATTATTTCATTTATACTTATTAGTTCATCATTATGATATACATTTTCAAATATTAATTTTGATGCTTCATTATAATTTTTATTATAATTATTTGCAGTTCTTTCTTCTATTTTTTTTAATGCTTTTTCTTTTATTTCGTATCTTGTAATATTATAGTTTTGAATATTTATACACTCAAAATTTATAATTGCATTTAAAAGCTCTAGAATTAAAATTGGAGTAATATAAGATATTCCAAAAATCATAAGTATAATTAAAATAGGAATAGCTAAAGTATTTCTAGTAAGAGACTGAACATGAACTCTTTTATTCCATTCTAAAAAAAATATAATTTCTGTTGGTCTTTTTTTATTCAAATGATAATTTTTGTTCTTATTATAGTTCATTTCTTCTCGTATATACATTTTAGCAAATTTAGAAAGCTCTTTTAATTTTTTGACTTTTTGTTCATTGTTTAATCCTTTTAATAAATCAACTTTTTTATAGTACTTATCATAGAATTCTATAATTCTTGGATTAAATGCTTTTATTTTATTTCTAATAGAAGTTAATTTATCAGTAAATTTATTATTAAATTTCTCTTTAAAAGAAATATATTTATCATAACATTTTAAAAACATGGGATGATTTTTTTCGATTTTGTCTCTTTTTTCTGCTTCTTTTTTTATTTTCTTAATCTCTTTTTTAGTTTTTTTATTTATTTGTTTGTCGAAGAAATTAATATAATTAGGTAAGAATGTTTTGATTATTTTAAATTTTAATTTTTCAACTGCAAATACTATCTTTTGAAAATTTACTGCTCCTAATTTTTCATAAATTTTAAGTTTTTTTATATTCTTTATTTGTTCTGAATTTTTTTCTAAATTCATATTTCCCCCTTACTTAAAATTTGGTCATATTATAACATAATATATAAAAAAAACAATAAATATTAAAAAAATTGATATTTCTATCAATTTTTTTAATACTAATATTCTACATTTACTAAATACAATCCTTCTGCTGGAGCTGTTTTACTAGCTTTAGTTCGATCTTTACTTTCTATTATTTTTGGTATTTCTGAAGGAGGAATTTTATTTTCTCCTATTTTTATTAATAAACCAACCATATTTCTGATTTGGTAACGTAAAAAACCATTTCCTGTAAATGTTATAACTATTTTATTATTATCTAGTTCTTTTATTGATGTTTCTTCTATTGTTCTAACACAGTTTGTTTTTTCTTTGTTATCTGTAACAAATGCTCGAAAATCGTGAGTTCCATTAAAATAAGTTAAGGCCTTTTTTATCGCATCAATGTTAAGTTTATAATTATATTGAAAAACATAATTCCTTTCTAATGGATTATATTCTCCTAAATTAATAACATATTTATAAGTTTTTCTTTTTACATTATATCTTGCATGAAAGTTATCAGATACTTCTTTTGTTTCAATTATATGTATATCTTTAGGCAAATTACTATTTAGTGCTCTTTTTAATTTTTTTTCTGTTATATTTACATCTATATCAACATGCGCATATTGACATAATGCATGAACTCCTTTATCAGTTCTTCCTGTTGCTGTTATTGGAGTATTTTTTGATGCATTAATTTTTTTTAATGCTTGTTCCATTTTCTCTTGAATAGTATCTAAGCCTTTTTGGGTTTGATATCCTGAATATGCTGTTCCATCATATGAAAATTTAATTAAATAGCGCATATATTCCTCCTTATACATGTTTATAAATGTCTTTAATAATATCTCTAATATCTTTATGATAATCTAATTTAATAAACTTATTCTTTTTAGCAAGATAAGTAAACTCCACAATTTTAGGAATTTCTATTTTATTTCTTTTTAAAAAATCTACTCTTTTAAATACTTCTGTAGTAGGTCCTTCTACTATAATTTTTTTATTTCTAAATATTATAATATTGTTTGTATATTTATAAAGCATAGTACTGTCATCACTTACAAAAATAATTGTTTTTTTATATTGTTCTTTTATTTTTTGAAGTAACAATATTATCTTTTTTTCATTTTTAATATCAAAATCTTTAAATGGCTCTTCAATTATTAAAATATCAGGATTAGATAATAATGATATTGCTATTTGAAGATGCTTTTTTTCAGAAGTTGATAAGGAATAAATACTTCTATTTAAATCTATATTTAAGGATACTATTTTTAAAGAGTCAAGCATTTTTTTTTCAGGATTTTTAAGACTAATTCTTTTTCTTTTTATTTCATTTTTCATTAATTCATAAATTGTATTTGTATAATAGCTATATTCTAATTCTTCTTTTATAACAGTTATTTTCTTTTTATAAAAGGTTATATTTTCTTTTCCTATTTCTTCATTATTAAAAATAATTTTACCTTTATAATTTTTTCTTAATTTAATTATATCTACTAATTTTTCTTTATCTGAACCAATTATTCCAGTTATAGCGTCATCTTTAATCGTAAAATTTATATTGTTTGAAAAATATTGATAATCTAAAAATTTTAGTTCCATAATTTATCTATCATCCTATCTATATCTGTTTCTAATTCATCTACTAATTCATAATCACGTAGTTTTACTGATAAATCTATCATAAAGGGAAGGCTTAAGCCTATTTTATTTATTGTATTATCTTTTTGAAGGACATCAAAAGTTGTTCCATTTAAAGCTATTTTTCCTTGTTCTATGATATAAATAAAATCTGTATATAAAGAAATTTCTAAATTAATTGTTGCTATTAGAAGGGTTAAACCATATTTTTCTTTATACATCTTAAAAAAATTAAAAAGATTATCTAATTCTTTTTTAGTAAAGTATTTATCAATATTATCTAATAATAATAATTTTGGTTTATTTAATAATGCTATTAATAGTTGATATAATATTTTTTCTTTTTTTAATAATTGTGTTTTTTCTTTTTTTAAAACTTTCTTTAATTTAAGATTACTTATTAGGAAATTTATAAATTCATTTTCTTCTTTTGTGTTTGTTGATAAATAAAATATCTCATCTTCTAAATTATTATCAAAAAATAATATTTCTGTTGGAAATATGGTTTGTACCATTTTGGAATATTCATCTATTTTAAAATCATTTATATTTTTATTAAAAATTTTTATGTTATCAAAATTCCCCTTTATATCATTGTTTAAAATTTTCATTAATGTTGTTTTGCCACAATTATTTGAACCTGAGATAGTATAAAAAGTGTTTTCTTTTATTTCTAATGAAAGATTATTAAACAAGTTTTTAAAATTAAAGTTGTCTATTTCAATAATATTAAACATATTTATCTCCTTGATGACTTTAAAAGCCAACTTTAGCTGGCTTTTCTTTTTTGAATTTTGTAAGTTATTCTCAATAAAAATTTATCTGATACGAATCTACTAAAAAATTTTGCGCATTTCATTTTAAATCCTGGGATGATTAACATTTTTTTATCAAACATTTTATCTATTGCATATCGTGCGACATATGTACTTTTTAGAGGCTTAATAGAAAATTTCACTCCTGCTACATTATTAAAGTTTGTCTCAACAGGTCCTGGGCATAAAACTGATACATGAACTTTTGATTTTTTTTTCTTTTCTTCATAGTATAATGCTTCTGTTAACTGATAAATATATGATTTAGTTGCATAATATGTACTCATCAATGGTCCTGGTTGAAAAGCTGCAGATGATGCAACATTTAATATATATGTGTCTGTATTTCTTTTTTCCATATCTTTAACTATATATTTTGTTAAAATATGTACAGCTTTAATATTGGTATTTATAAGTTCTAAATCTTTATTTAAATCTGTATCTGTTAATGGGCCAAAATCACCTAAACCTGCATTATTTATTAAAATGTCAATATTTTCTTTTTTTGCTAAAACATATAAATCTTTTACTCTTTGTTCATTTGATAAGTCGGCTATAATTATTGTTACTTTTGTTGGCAATTTCTCTTGAATTTCTTCTAGCTTTTCTTTATTTCTAGCAACAAGGATTAACTCACATTTTTTAGTTGCTAAATATCTAGCCATATCTAAACCAATTCCTGATGATGCACCTGTTATTAATGCTTTCATTTTATTCAACCCTTTCTTTAAAAATACTTTTATAATTTATAAAATTTATATAGATAATTTTTTCTAGTTTTATTATACATTATATTGCATTTTTTTTAAAGATAAAAAGACATCTTAATATTCTTTTTCGTCAGAATAAATTTTTTATAAATAATTAACATAATTATAATTTTTGGTTTCTTTTTCTATTTTCATAAAATAAAAGTATAATCATTGAAAGTACGCCAATAATCGATAAAATAATTCCTAATTTATATCCAATAGATTTGTAAACTATCTTTATTTTATGTTTTCCTTTTGGTACTTTAAATCCTAAAAAGGCTGTATTTACTATTTCACTTTTAACTTCATTATTATCTATATATACCTTAAATCCTTGATCATATGGAAAACTTGTAATTAAATACGAATTATCTTTCAAATCTACTGTACTTGTAATTTGACTTTTACTTTTATCTATTTTTAGATTTTTTACTTCCTTATAATTATCTTTAGGATAATCCATAGTATAAACTTTAATATTATTTATATGGTATTTTCCTTTTATTAATTTTATATTAAGTTCAGATATTTCTTTTTTCTCTGTTAATACATATTTAAACTTTTTATTCTTATTATGATATAACCATTCTTTGCATGTCAATTTATTTTTTATACCATTTATTTTTATTGCAGTATCTCCTTCTTCACATGACTGACTATAATTCATATCAAAGGTTATAATTAAAATTTTATTTTTAATTGTATTAGGTAATTTATATTTTATTTTTTTAGATTTTTTTAAAGAAAATTTATACTCTTCTTTATTATTAAGATTTAACTCTTGTATTGTTGATTTATATTCGATACTTTTATTACTATTTGTGATAGGATAATTTACTAAATATTCTATATTATAAGGATATTTTAATTTATTGAATTCTTTTGTTGAAGTAAATTTATTAGTTGTGTATATTATTGGGTTGGCATAATTATTTTTATAGATATTTATTTTATTTTTGGATAGTATTTTTTCATAAGTATCTATATTTTTATTTTTAGAAATAATATATTTAACTCCCATTATCTTGTTAAATAAAAAATTATTAGCTCCAGATGAATATAAAATATTACGATGCTCTATATTATTTGAAATATTAAAATTATAAAATGTATGATAATAAGAATTATATGTTGAAGAGTAAATTGAAGTGTTATTAAAATTTTTTGAATAAATTCTATTTGCATTTTTATTTGAATCTATTAAGTTATCTATTCTATATAAAGTTTTATCATTTATATTATTTGCTATAGATTTTATTGTTTTATTGTCTTTGTCTTTTTTGTTTGAAAGATAAATTTCAAATGTATTATTATAAAATGCTCCTATTAATAAAGTTATAATTAATGGAATAAAAATTATTGAATTTTTTTTATATTTATTAAATATATTAATACTTACAAATGCTATAATAAAATCTAGTACTAATGGTAAAAGTAATTTACTATTTAAGTTTGAAATAACTAAGGAAACAAATAAAATTATTGAATAGATATTTAATTTTGTTATATTAATTTCTTTTTTTATTATTGAATTGATAAATTTTATTAATGATATAAAATATAGTAATAAAATAGGAATTAAAACTTTACCTCGTATATATAATTTACCATTTAAAAAATAGGCTATTACTGGAAATAAAGTTAAGATTAATAATGAGATGTTTAAAAATATATCTTGTGGAAGTTTTTTTCTTTTACATAAATTACCAATTGATGACATTAATAATAATAAACTTAATCCTATACTAAATGATGAATAAAATATTTCATCTATTTTAGGGATTATTAAATCTTTAATATTTATTAAACTTTCTGTGTTTCTATCTAAACTTAGCATACAAAATGCTGTTGGTAATAATATAAAAGATGTCATTAGAATAGGAATGATTATTCTTAGAGAGGCTTTTAAGCTTTCTTCTAATAAGTATTTTATAGAAGTGTTTTTTTCTAGTAATTTATATATTCCATATATAATAATTGTTAAAAGACATGGAATTGCAAAATAATAATTTGTTAGTATTAAAAGAAAAATGCTAATTATTAATAAAAATGAATTTTGTTTATTTATATAATTATCTACTCCTATAAACGATAAAATTAAAAAGGGAAAATACCAGACAAACATAATATGGTGATGAAAATGATATGTTATAGGAGATAATGTTAAAAATGATAAAGTTGATATCAAAGATAATTTATTATTTATTTTATGAGAAATTAGATAGTTATAAAAAGTAATTCCAGTAAATATGTATGTTAAAATACTTGCAAATGCTATATAATTTTCCATTTTTATAAAAGGTAATATATATGAAACTAAAATTATAGGACTCATAAGTCCATAATAACTAAAATTAAATATATTTTGACCAGCTCCAATATTAAAAATATAGTTTGGAATTAAATTTTTTGTTTCATAAAAATAGTTTCTAAAGAAATCAGGAATAGCTGTGTGCTGATTTATCCAATCTATTTGTGAACCATAGAAGTGTTCTCCTTTTAATATTATTACTAATAATAAAACATATAAAATTATAATAAAATAATTAAAAATCCTTTTCTTCATATTCATCACTCCTTTTTTTATAATAACACTATATAACCATATTTTGTAATTTTTTTTATTTTAAATAAAAAAAGTTCACATAGAATTAAACTAGTGAACTTTTACTTATTTAGATTCTTTATCTTCTTTCTTAGTTGATTTTTTTTCTTTTGTTTCTTTTTCTGGTTTAGTTTCAGTTACTAATTTTAAAATTACCATTAGAGCGTCATCTCCACGTCTTTCAGTTAATTTTAAAATTTGAGTATAACCACCATTACGATTTTCATAACGTTTTGCTAAATCATTAAATATTTTTTCAACTGTCTTTTTATCATTATGTAAGAATGCTAATGCTTTACGACGAGAAACTAAGTCTCCTTTTTTTCCGTAAGTAATCATTTTGTCTACAAACTTACGTACTTCTTTAGCTCTAGTTTCAGTAGTAGTAATACTTTCATTTTCAACTACTTGTTTAGTCATTGTTGCAAGCATACTTCTTCTATGTTTATTATCTCTACCTAATTTTCTATATGCCATAGTTATTCCTCCTTATCTTAGTCTTCATCTCGTAAAATTAAGCCCATATCTCTTATTTTATCTAATACTTCTTTAAGAGATTTTTTACCTAAGTTACGAATTTTCATCATATCAGATTCGCTCTTATTAACAAGGTCTTGTAAAGTATGAATACCTGCTCTTTTTAAGCAATTATATGCTCTTACAGAGAAGTCTAAATCTTCAATTGAAGTTTCTAAAGCTTTCACTTTTGGATCTTCAGTTTTTTCAATCATCATACCACTTACATCTGCGATAGCTGATAAATCAGTTAAAATTTGTAAGTGTTCTATTAAAATTCTTGAAGCTAAAGCAATTGCTTCTTCAGGTTTTATTGAACCATTTGTCCAAACATCTAGAATTAACTTATCATAACTTTCATCTTGCCCAACACGAGCATTTCCTACTTCATAAGATACTCTTTCAATAGGAGAATATAATGAATCGATAGCTATTTCTCCAGATTTTTTTATATCATGAATTTTTTTATTATCTTCACTTCTAACATATCCACGACCATTTGTTACAGTCATTTCCATATTAAATGAAGCTCCTTTTGATAAAGTACAAATTACTTTATCTTGATTAATTACTTCTATATCAGCATCATGTTCTATATCAGCTGCAGTAACTTCTCCTTCTTTAGTTGTACTTATGCGTACTACTTTAGGTTCGTTTGAATGATTTTTAATTACTATTCCTTTTAAATTAAGAATAATAGTAGTTACATCTTCGTAAACACCTTCTATTGTTTGAAATTCATGAAGAACTCCATCTATTTTGATACTACTGATAGCACTACCTGGTAATGATGATAACAATACTCTTCTTAGTGCATTACCAATTGTTGTACCAAATCCTCTTTCTAATGGTTCTAATTCAAATCTTCCATAGAAATTACTTTCTATAGAATCTGTTATTTTATAAATTGGTTTTTCAAATTGCAACATGAAACTAACCTCCCTTTACTTTTTTTCACAAACTTTATATTACTAATTATCCACGTGGACGTTTTGGTGGACGACATCCATTATGTGGGATTGGTGTAACATCAATAATTGAAGTTACTTCTAATCCTGCAGTTTGTAATGAACGAATTGCAGTTTCACGACCTGGACCTAAACCTTTAACGCGAACTTCAACTTTACGCATTCCCATATCGTAAGCAGCTTTACCTGCAGCTTCTGCAGCCATTCCAGCAGCGAATGGAGTTGATTTTTTACTACCTTTGAAACCAATAGCACCTGATGATGCCCAACTTATTACATTACCGTCTTTATCTGTTAATGTTGTGATAGTATTGTTGAATGTAGAATGAATATGTGCAATACCTTCTGGTACATTCTTTTTAACTTTTTTCTTTCTTGTTTTATAAGCCATAAGTCTTACCTCCTTTAATTATTTATCCTTTAACTAAACTTTTTTCTTATTTGCTACAGTTTTTCCTTTACCCTTACGAGTACGAGCATTACGATTAGTTCTTTGTCCTCTTACAGGTAATCCTCTTTTATGACGTGTTCCTTCATATGAGTTAATTTCCATTTTTGTTTTGATGTTCATACTAACTTCACGGCGTAAATCACCTTCAGTTAAATGATTGTTTATCTCATCACGAATTTTTATTAAATCATCTTGATTTAAATCTTTTGTTTTTGTTGTTGGTTCAATTCCAACTTTATTTAATATTTGTTTTGCAAGACTTCTTCCAATTCCGTAAATGTAAGTCAATGAAATACAAATATGTTTATCATTTGGAATGTCTACACCTTTAATACGTGCCATTTAATACACCTCCTAATATTAACCTTGTCTTTGTTTGTGTTTTGGATTTTCACAAATTATTCTTATTTTTCCTTTGCGTTTAATTACTTTACATTTTTCGCAAATTGGTTTAACTGATGCTTTAACTTTCATTATTTTCCCTCCTATTATTTACGATAGGTAATACGCCCACGTGTTAAGTCATAAGGCGATAGTTCTATCATTACGGTATCTCCTGCTAAGATGCGAATATAGTTCATTCGTATTTTACCAGAAACGTGAGCTTCCACAATGTGTCCATTTTCAAGTTGAACTTTGAATTTACCTCCAGGGATAATTTCAAGAACTTTACCTTCCATTTCGATTGTATCTGTTTTCTTTACTTTTTCATTTGTATCTTTTTTAGCCATCTTTTCACTCTCCTGTCAGATTTTCTATCCATCGGCAGTTTTAATTGAGCGATGGAAAATGTATCCACAAAAGAAGGCATTTAATATACCTTCTTTGTATATTAAGATACTACATTTGATACATTATTATCTATTTATAATTTTATTAATTTCGTTGAAAATATTTTCTATAGAGTCATCTCCATTAATTTCAACTAATACATTCTTTTTTTTATAATGGTCTATTATAGGTTCTGTTTTTTCTTGATACATTTCATAACGTGTTTGAAAAGCCTCAAGATTATCATCACTTCTTTGATATAATTTACCACCACAGTTATCACAGATGGAATCTATATCTGGAGAACTAAATTTATCATTTATATTATAAATTGTTTTACAGTCTTCACAGATTCTTCTTCCTGTAATTCTTTTTTCTAGTTTTTTCTTATCAATATTAATTAAAATGACATTACCAATTTCATAACCTAATTTATTTAGTATTCTATCGTATTCATAAGCTTGTTCTAAATTACGTGGAAATCCATCAATTATAAATCCATTTTTGCAATCATCTTGCTTTAATCGATCTTCTATTAATTGATAAGTAATTTCATCTTTTACTAGCTTACCACTAGCTAAAGTTTCGTAAACATAATTACCTATTTCACTATCTTCTGTTGAAATTTTTCTTAAAATATCTCCAGTAGAAATATGTGGAATTTTATATTTGTTTACAACTAATTCGGCTTGTGTACCTTTTCCTGCAGCTGGTGGAGCTATGAACATAATATTTTTCATAATTTACCTTCTACTATATCCTCTTTTATAACTTCTAGTAAGTATACTACCTTCTAGTTGTTTATAAGTTTCTAATGCTACTCCTACTACAATTAGTAATCCAGTACCTCCAATTGATACAGAGGTTGGTAAACTTGTAAATTTTGAAAATAATATTGGTAGTCCAGCAATTATTGATAAGAATGTTGCTCCAAGTATTGTTAATCTAGATAAAATTCTATTAACATATTGTTTTGTTTCTTCTCCTGGTCTAATTCCTGGAATATACCCTCCATTATCTTGTAAATTTTTTGCAAATTCTTCTGGTTTTAATTGAATAAAAGTATAGAAGTATGCAAAGAAGAATATAAATATAACATATAATGTAAATCCAACTGGAGTTGTATAATTTAAGTATTTTTGTACAATTAATGTGAATCCATCTTTATTTATAACTTGTGCTATAATACTTGGAATTGACAATAAACTTGATGCAAAAATTACTGGTATTACTCCTGCAGAATTAATTTTGATTGGCATAAAACTTTGAGAAGCTCCATATGCACTAGTTGACTTATTTGCATATTGTATTGGAATTCTTCTTTCGGATTCTTGAACAAAAATTATTCCAATTACTATTGCAAAATAGATTATTATGAATAATAAGAATTTAATAATTCCTAAAGTTATAATTTGAGTTGTACCTTCAAAAACTACTAATCCATTAAAGGCATCAATAAACATTTGAGGTAATGTTGCAATTATACCTGCCATAATAATTAAACTTTGTCCATTTCCAATTCCTTTTTGACTTATTTGGTCACCCATCCATAATAGTAAGGCTGTTCCAGCAGTTAAAACTGTTGCAATATACATATATTGCATTGGATTACCTGTTTTACCTATAAATGCAAATGCAAGTGCATAACCTTCTACGAAAGCAAATGCAATACCTAAATATCTTGTAATTTGATTTATTTTTTGTTGTCCTGTATGACCTTGTTTTCTAAGTTCTGTAAAATATGGAATAATATCCATTTGTAATAACTGCATGATAATCGATGCTGTTATATATGGCATTACTCCTAATGCAAATATTGAAAAGTTTTTTAGTGCTCCACCACCAATTGTATTAATTAATTCTAAGAATCCTAAATTTTTTGTTAAATTTTCTGTTCCAGGTACTCTAATAGATATACCTAATATGAAAACTGTTAAAGCTATTAAAGTAAAGTAAATTCTATGTCTTAAATCTTTATTTCCTGAAGTAAAAATTTCCTTCATTGTTTTAAACATTTTAGATCACCTCAGCTTTACTTCCAGCCTCTTTAATCTTTTCTAAAGCACTAGCTGAAAATTTTGATGCTTGGATAGTTAATTTTTTTTCTAACTTTCCATTTCCTAGTACTTTAATTCCATCTAATTGTTTTTTTACTAAACCAGTATCTTTTAATAATGCTTCTGTAACTACTGTTCCATCTTCAAAAACATTTAAGTCTTCAACATTTATAACTGCATATACTGTTTTAAATTTTGCATTTGAGAATCCTCTTTTTGGTATTCTTCTATATAATGGTAATTGTCCACCTTCAAATACTGGATTAATACTACCACCACTACGTGCTTTTTGTCCTTTTTGTCCGCGTCCACTTGTTTTACCAAGACCACTACCTGGACCACGTCCTACACGTTTCTTTTTATGAGTAGCACCGATATTTTTTTCTAATTCATGTAATTTCATTATCCTAATATCTCCTCTACTGTTTTTCCACGAAGTGCTGCTACTTGCTCTGGAGTCTTAATAGACTTTAAGGCATTCATTGCAGCTCTTGCCATATTTAATTTTGTTCTTGCTCCTAGTGATTTAGAGACAACATCACGAATTCCTGCTAATTCTAAGATTGCACGAACTGATCCACCAGCAATAACACCAGTACCTGCTGCTGCAGGTTTGATGATTACTCTAGCAGCTCCAGCTGTTCCAATTGCTTCATGTGCAACTGTTCTGCCATCGATTAGAGGTATTGTGATAATATTCTTGTTTGCATCTTGTAATGCTTTTTTGATTGCATCAGGTACTTCATTAGCTTTACCAATACCTAATCCAACTTTTCCTTTACGATCTCCAACTACAACTGTTGCAGAATATCTTCTTTGACGTCCACCTTTGTTAACTTTAACAACGCTTTTAACATCAATTACTAATTCTTCAAATAGTTTTTCTTTAGAGTCATGAGTTCTTTTTTGCATATTACCCTCCTATTAGAATTCTAATCCATTTTCACGTGCAGCTTCAGCTAAAGCTTTAACACGTCCATGATATAGGTATCCACCTCTATCAAATACTACTTTTGTAATTTTAGCTTTTTTTGCATTGTCAGCAATTGCTTTACCAACAATCTTAGCTGCTTCTACATTGCTTCCATTTTTGATTTTTAAATCTTTATCTAATGAAGAAGCTGATACAAGAGTAGTTCTAGTTTCATCATCTATGATTTGTGCATAAATTCCAGTATTAGAACGGAATACACATAATCTTGGTACTGCGCTTGTACCCATCAAAGTTTTACGAATTCTTTCATGACGAGCAACACGCATACTATTACGAGATTCTTTTTTAATCATAATTTATTCTCCCTTCCTACTTTATTAAGCAGCTTTCTTTCCTTCTTTACGACGAATATGTTCATCTTTGTAACGGATTCCCTTACCTTTATATGGTTCAGGTGGTCTAACTTTTCTAACATTAGCTGCAAATTCCCCAACTAAAACTTTATCAATTCCTTTTATAGTTATTTCAGTATTTCCATTTGCTTCTACTGTTAATCCTGCTGGAACTTCCATATTTACTGGATGTGAAAAACCAGCATTAATAGTTAGTTTATTTCCTTGTACATTGAAACGATAACCTACACCAATTATCTCTAAAATTTTCTCATACCCTTTAGTTACACCAATTATCATATTTTGAATTAAAGCATTCATTGTACCATGCATAGCTTTAGCACTTTCGTTTTTACGTTCTAAAGTAATTTGATTTTCAGTTTGCTTCATTGTAATATCTTTTAACATTGGTTGTTGTAAAGATCCTTTAGGGCCTTTTACAGTTACAACATTATCGATATTTTCAACAGTAACACCTTCTGGTACTGTAATAATACGATTTCCAATACGGCTCATATTGACACCTCCTATTTCATTTTAAATTAACCGCAATTAAGATTTTTGCGTTTTTCAAATTCTACCAAATATAAGCTAGAACTTCTCCACCTATATTTTGTTTACGAGCTTCTTTATCTGTCATAATTCCTTTTGATGTTGAAATGATTGCTATTCCTAATCCATTAAGAACTTTTGGAATTTCATCATTTTTAGCATATACACGAAGTCCTGGTTTGGAAATTCTTTTTAGACCAGTGATAACTCTTTCTTTTTTATCTGTATATTTTAAAGTTAGGTTAATTATTCCTTGAGTATCATCATTGTCAATTTTATAATCTTTAATAAATCCTTCTTCTTTTAAAATTCTTGCAATCTCTTTTTTGATGTTAGAAGCTGGAACTTTTACATTTTCATAACGCATTTGATTAGCATTACGAATTCTTGTTAACATATCTGCAATTGTATCTGTTACTACTGCCATAATAAACTCCTCCTTTCCAATTACCAGCTTGATTTCTTAATTCCTGGTATTTGTCCTTTATAAGCTAATTCACGGAAGCAAATACGGCAGATTCCGAATTTACTCATAACTGCGTGTGGACGACCACAACGAGAACATCTTGTATATTCACGCACTTTATATTTTTGTGGTCTATTAGCCTTTACTATCATACTTTTCTTTGCCATAATATTCCTCCCATTTACTTTCTAAAAGGAATTCCAAGTCCATTTAATAAGTCAAATGATTCCTCATTAGTTTTTGCTGTTGTAACGAAAATGATATCCATTCCACGTACTTTTACAACATCATCATAATCAATCTCTTGGAAGATTAATTGTTCTTTAATTCCCATTGTATAGTTTCCACGTCCATCAAATGCTTTTGGACTAACTCCACGGAAATCTCTAACACCTGGAAGTGAAATTGAAATTAACTTATCTAAAAAGTTATACATTTTCTCTCCTCTTAGTGTTACTTTGCAACCAATTGCTTGACCTTCTCTTACTTTAAATCCTGCAATTGATTTCTTTGCTTTTGTTATTACTGGTTTTTGGCCAGATATTTTTGTTAAATCTGCTACTGCTGCATCTAATAATTTAGAATTAGTAGTTGCATCTCCAACTCCCATATTAATAACGATTTTTTCTAATTTTGGAACTTCCATTAATGACTTATAATTATATTTTTCTTTTAAACTTGAAACTACTTCATTTAAGTATTTCTCTTTTAGGCGGTTCATAATTACCCTCCTTCCAACTAATCAATCTTCTCATTAGATTTTTTTGTTATTCTTATTTTTTTACCTGTTTTACTATCAGTTGTATGTCCTATTCTAGTTCTTTTCTTAGTTTTAGGATCAATTATCATAACATTTGATGCATTAATTGGTCTTTCAACCTCAATAATACCACCATTATCTTGTCCTGTAGGCTTTTGATGTTTCTTTACAATGTGAACACCTTCAACAACTACTTTATTTTCTGATTTTAATGTTTTAATTATTTTTCCTTTTTTACCTTTATCAGAACCAGTGATAACTACAACTTCATCTCCTACTTTAAAGTTCATATTTATCCTCCTCTTATAGTACTTCTTTTGCTAAAGATACTATTTTCATAAAATCTTTATCACGAAGTTCTCTTGCTACTGGTCCAAAAATACGAGTTCCTATTGGACTCTTGTCATCACGAATGATAACACAAGCATTGTCATCGAACTTAATATAACTTCCATCTTCACGACGAACGCCTTGACGACTACGAACGATAACTGCTTTTACAACTTTTCCTTTTGGAATTGGTGAGTTTGGAATTGCGCTTTTAACTGTTCCAACTACTATATCACCAATGTTACCTGTTTTTACTTTACTTCCACCTAATACACGAATTACTAATAGTTCACGTGCACCAGAATTGTCAGCAACTTTCATACGGCTTTCTTGTTGTAACATAGATTATTCCTCCTTCTCCTCATCTAAGCGTTAAATAATAACTGCTTCTTTTACTATTTCTTTTAAATAGAAATGCTTTGTTTTTGATAATGGTCTAGTTTCTACTATACGAACAGTATCTCCAACTTTTGCTATATTTTTTTCATCATGTACACAATATTTTTTTGAGCTTTTAACTCTTTTGTGATATAACGGATGGTTTTTATAAGTTTCTACTAAAACACTGATTGTTTTATCATTAGTTGCACTTACTACTTTTCCAACTAATTCTTTTTTAACTTTCTTTTCCACTGTATACCCTCCTATTCGTTATTCTCACGTTCTTTTAGAACGGTTTTCAATCTAGCAACGGTGTGTCTTAAATCTCTAATTCTAGAAGGTTTTTCTAAGTTACCAGTTGCTTGTTGAAAACGTAAATTAAATAGTTCTTCTTTAGATTCAACTAGTTTCTTGTTGATTTCTTCAGTTGATAATTCTCTTATTTCCTTAACCTTCATTTTTTTCACCACCATTTTCTTTCATTACAAATTTAGTTGCTACTGGTAGTTTATGAGAAGCAAGTCTTAATGCTTCACGTGCAACAGCTTCGTCTACACCTGCTATTTCAAACATAATTTTTCCTTCTTTAACTACTGCAACCCATCCTTCAACATTTCCTTTACCTTTACCTTGTCTTGTACCAATAGGTTTTTTAGTTAATGGCATATGTGGAAAGATATTTATCCAAACTTTACCACCACGTTTCATATAACGAGTCATTGCAATACGTGCTGCTTCTATTTGGTTAGCTGTTATCCAAGCACCTTCTTTTGCTTGAAGACCATATTCACCAAAATGTAACTCTCTATTACCACGTGATCTTCCTTCGTAAGGTAATCTATGAACACGACGATATTTAGTTCTTGACGGTATTAACATATTAATTACCTCCTTTAGCCTTTTTATTTAGGATTTCTCCTTTATAGATCCAAACCTTTACACCAATTTTTCCAAATGTTGTATCAGCTTCAGCTGTTGCATAATCAACATCTGCTCTTAAAGTATGTAGAGGAATAGTTCCTTCTGTATATCCTTCGCTACGAGCCATATCTGCTCCACCTAAACGTCCAGATACACTTGTTTTAATTCCTTTAGCTCCAGCTTTCATTGCATTTCTAATTGCACGTTTTTGAGCCATACGGAATGATGCTCTATTAGTTATTTGATTTGCTATATTATTAGCAACTAATTGAGCATTAATATCTGCTTTTTTAATATCAACGATTGAGATTCCTATATTTTCATCTGCAACCTTTGAAAGTTGTTTTTTTAGCTTTTCAATTTCTTCTCCACCATGTCCAATCATAACACCTGGTTTAGAAGTATGAATTACAACTTCGCATCTTTTTGCATTTCTTTCAATTTCAACTTTTGCAATACCAGCATTAGCTAAATTTTTTTCTAAATATTCACGGATTTTTACATCTTTTGCTAAGTATTTAGAAAAATCAGCTTTATTACTATACCATTTTGCTTCCCAGTCTTTATTGATACCAAGTCTTAGTCCATTAGGATTTACCTTTTGTCCCATTTTGTAACCTCCTTATTAGTTTCTTGTAGCCACTACTATATTAATGTGACTAGTTCTATGATTTCTGTGTCCTATATGTGAACGTGAATCGAAAAAGTGACGTTTCATAACAGGACCGGCATCTACTCTTGCTTCTTTAACATAAAGTGCTCCTGCATCTGCACCATTATTATTAACAGCATTTGCAATAGCAGAATCTAATACTTTTTTTGTTAATCTTGCTGATTTATTGTTAACATTACTTAATATGGTTAATGCTTCTTGAACACTCTTACCACGAATCATATCAGAAACTAAACGAGCTCTGATAGGTGATACTCTTAGTCCTTTAGCAATTGCTTTTGCTTCCATATATTTAACCTCCTAGTCATTATTTTATTTCTTTTTGTCTGAACCATGTCCACCAAATTTACGTGTTAATGCAAATTCACCTAATTTATGTCCAACCATATCTTCAGTTACATAAACTGGAATAAAGTCTTTTCCATTATGTACTGCAAAAGTGTGTCCTATAAAATCAGGAAAAATAGTGGAACGGCGTGACCAAGTTTTAATGACTTCTTTTTTTCCAGACTTATTTAATTCTTGAACCTTTTTTAATAATCTTTTAAATACATAAGGTCCTTTTTTTAAACTTCTTGCCATTTTTTAATCATCCTTTCCTATTTACTATTGCGACGACGTACTATGAACTTGTCAGATTGTTTTTTCTTACGTGTCTTTAATCCAAGTGCAGGTTTACCCCATGGTGTCATTGGAGCTTTACGTCCAACTGGAGCACGACCTTCACCTCCACCATGTGGATGGTCATTAGGATTCATAACTGAACCACGAACTGTAGGTCTAATACCCATGTGACGACTACGTCCAGCTTTACCAACTTTTACTAATGAAGAATCTTCGTTTCCTACTTCTCCAATTGTTGCCATACATGTTCCTAATACTTTTCTTTGTTCTCCGCTTGATAAACGAATCATAACATATGAGTTTTCACGACCAAGTATTTGAGCTGAAGCACCAGCACTTCTTGCTAATTCTCCACCTTTTCCAGGACGTAATTCAATATTATGAATCATTGTTCCTACTGGAATGTTCATTATTGGTAAAGCATTACCAACTCTGATATCAGCATTTTCACCAGCTTCAATTTTATCTCCAACTTTTAAACCTTTTGGTGCGATAATATATCTTTTTTCTCCATCTGCATAATTGATTAATGCAATATTTGCAGTTCTATTTGGATCATATTCAATACTTGCTACTGACCCAGGTACGTTTAGCTTATTTCTTTTAAAATCAATGATACGATATTTTCTTTTAGCTCCGCCACCTTGATGACGTACTGTTATCTTACCTTGATTGTTACGGCCACCATTTTTCTTAATAGTAACTGTAAGAGATTTTTCAGGAGTGCTAGTAGTTATTTCTTCATTTATTAATGCACTCATCTTTCTACGTCCTGGTGTAGTAGGTTTATAATTTCTGATTGCCATAATTTATTTCCTCCTTCTAACCAAGATCAATTGTTTGTCCTTCTGCAAGAGTAACAATTGCTTTTTTTGAACGATTAGTTAATCCTGTATAACGACCAACTCTTCTTTTTTTAGGTACTACATTAATTGTTCTAATTGATGTAACCTTTACATTAAATATTTTTTCTATTGCTTGTTTAATTTCAATTTTATTTGCTTTTGGATCTACTTTAAAAGTATATTTTCCTTGATTTAAAGCATTTTGTGACTTTTCAGTTATAACTGGTGCTTTAATTATCTCTAAATATTTAGTATCTTTCATTATTTAAGCACCTCCTCAACAAATTTTAATGCTTCTTCTGTAATTACCATAACATCTGTTCCTACGATATCTAATACGTTTATTTCATCTGCTAAAATTAAAACAATATTTTGAAGATTTCTTGATGCTAATATTAAATTATCATCAAATTCTTTAACAATCATTAAAACTTTCTTGTCTGAAACTTTTAATGCTTCTAAAATATTTAATACTTCTTTTGTTTTTGGTGTTGCTACTGTTAAATTATCTACTACAATAATTTCTTTAGCATTTGCTTTTTCTGCTAATGCTGATTTAATAGCAAGTCCTCTTTCTTTACGATTTTGTTTTTTACTATAATCTCTAGGTACTGGAGTTCCATAATTTCCTCCACCTACCCATTGAACGGATCTAATTGAACCTTGACGTGCACGTCCAGTTCCTTTTTGTCTCCATGGTTTTCTTCCTCCACCAGAAACTTCTGAACGATTTTTAGTTTTATGTGTTCCTTGTCTTAATGATGCCATTGTTAAAATTATTGCATCTTTTAAAACAGCTTTGTTTGGTGTAATTTCAAATATTTCTTCGTTTAAATTAATGTCTCTAACTTTTTCACCTTTAAGATTTAAAAGTTCTACTTTTTTCATTTACGATTCCTCCTTTCATCACTTTTTAATAATTTTTTATCCTTATTTATAATGTGATGATTTTATTCAACTGTTGTTTCTTCAGTTGTTGCAACTTCAGCAACTTCTTCTACTACTGGTTCAACATAAGAAATTAAATCAGCAGCAGTATTTTTTGCATTTGGTTTTTTAACTGCAGTATGAATCATAACTAATGATTTCTTTGGACCAGGAACATTACCTTTTACTAAAATTACACTATTTTCTGTATCTACTGATACAATTTCAAGATTTTGAACTGTTCTTTGAACATTACCCATTTGACCAGGCATTTTCTTACCTTTAAGTACGTGCATTGGTAACATAGTACCTAAAGATCCAACTCCTCTATGGTATTGAGAACCGTGTCCCATAGGACCAGTTGATTGATTATGGCGTTTAATAACACCTTGGAACCCTTTACCTTTAGAAGTTCCTGTAACATCAACAATTTCTCCTGCTTCGAAAATGTCTACACCTATTGTTTGACCTAAAGTGTAATCATTAACATTAACTCCTCTAATCTCTCTTAAGAAGCGCTTAGGTGTTGTGTTAGCTTTATTTGTATGACCCATTTTTGGTTTGTTGCTTAATTTTTCTCTGATAGAACCAGTTGCAATTTGAATAGCATCATAACCTTCTTTTTCTGTTGTTTTTATTTGTGTAACCACATTTGGTTCTACTTCTACAACAGTAACCGGAATTAATTTACCTTCTTTAGTAAATACTTGAGTCATTCCGATTTTTGTACCTAAGATTCCTTTCATTACTATTTCCTCCATTATTTAGTTTTAATTTCGATATCTACTCCGCTTGGTAAATCTAAATGAGCTAAAGCATCAATAGTTTCCTTGCTTGGATTTTTGATATCAATTAGTCTTTTGTGTGTACGCATTTCGAATTGTTCACGTGAATCTTTATATTTATGAACAGCTCTTAAAATTGTATATTTTTCAATTTCTGTTGGAAGTGGTACTGGGCCTGAAATATTTCCACCAGTTCTTCTTACTGTTTCAACAATTTTTTTAGCTGCATTATCCAATATTCTGTGATCGTATGCTTTAATTCTAATACGAATTTTTTCTGTTGACATTTTTAAAATCCTCCCTTCGCCTATATCTAGTATAGACTTGCTCCGAACGAATAACCTGATAACCAATTATCAACTTAACCTGGTGTATCAGCAACCTCGCACATCTAAGCAGTCACACGAAATAGATTATAACAGTAGTTTCTTTATTTTGCAAGTGTTTTTGGCACTTTTTGTAAAATTTTATCTAAAACTTTTTTGAAAATGTATGTTTTACGAAAAAAAATTTTGAATTTTTTAAAAACTTGTGTTATATTATTAAACTATATTAAAAAAAAAGGGGGAATAATTCTACTTTGTAGAAAATATTTATGGGAATAATTACAGATTTTAATAAATGGGATTTAGAAAAAGGGCAATGGATTGCTCCTAATCCTTCACAGTATGGAAGAAGTTTTGCTTTTGCTAATTATGAAAACATTATTAATGATCCAAGTAAAAATATTAACTATATTATAATATCTGCAGGAACTAGAGTAGAGGATCACACTAAAAAATTTCAAGAAATTAAAGAAAATAAAGTTAGGATAGATTATGTTTTAGACTATCTTAAACATAAAAAAGAAAATTATTGTGTAATGCTTTATTTAATGGATGCAGATGCTCCTATAATAGAGGATGCTAAATTATTTGCTGAATATATCGATGGTTTAAGCATTTTACCTACTACAAATTCAATTAATTTAATTAATTTATCTAAATGTAGTGCAATGAATTTTTATGTTCCAAGATTTTTTCAAAATGAAATTTCTTTTAAAAAAACTAATATGTATAATATTGCATCACCTTATGCTGGTACAAAAATGGCTTCTCCTGCAATTTTTTATCCAGAAGTTGAAAAGCTTGTACATGGAAAAATTAATAATAATTTATTAGCAAATTTTGTATATAATAATTTAATTAAAATTTATGAAAGTGTAAGTAGTAATTCACATATGGATTATGATATCGCTATTCCTGGTGGTGTTTTTGATGAGAAAAAAGATGTTTATGATGAAAATTTTATCAAAAATATCTTTTCGGAGGAAAATATCACTTCAATAAAACAATTAAATACTTTTAAAAACCTTATTACAGGTATTGATGGAAATACATTGGATGAAGCTATTAAAACAAAAAACTTTACTGGTATTGGTTTATGCCTTCTAGATAAAGCTTTTTTTCAAGAAAAGTCTGATGGGATGGTTTATGTTTTTAATCAAAGAAAAGTTGAACCTATTTTAGGTATTGAAAGTATTAGATTAAAATCTACTCATCATGCGGTTAATACTATTACTAGATCTATGGCTGAAATTTTAGGAATTGTTTGTGATACTATTGATGAAGATGATGAGAAAAAAGTATTTTATAAGAAATAAAAAAGAACTCTTAATGGTTTCTTTTTATTTTTTATATTTATTTTTTGAGTTAGAAATTCCTATAATTTTTAAAGATGCTGGAGCTACTAAAGATTTACCAAACTTGTTATTTATTTTATCCATAGTTTTTTCTATTTTACTATTTTCTTTCTCTTCTAAATTTGTGTCAAATATAGATATTTGTTTTTCTTTTGTTTTTTGTAAATCTGTTAGTCTAATACCAATTAATCTTATTGGTTCATTTTTAAAGCTTTTTTCAAATAATTTTATTAATACTTTAAATATTTCGGATGTATTATCTGATGGATTATTTAATTTAGTTTGAGCGGTATAACTAACAAAATTTTTATTTTTATATATTATAGCAATTGTTCTTGCAAATAATTTTTTTTGTCTTAATTCTCTTGTTATTTCTTGAATTTGTCTAAATAATACTTCTTTTATTTTTTCTTTATCTAGCATATCAAAAGGTAAGGTCTCACTTATACTAATACTTTGATTTTTACTAGTTTTAGTAGTTTCTACTTTAGAATAATCTATTCCCCAAGCAGCTTCTTTTAAATATTTTGCTTGATTCTTGAAATATTTTTCTAAAGTTTTTGAATCAAAATATGCTAAATCTTTAATTGTATAAATATTTAAATTATTCAAAATTATTTTACTTTTTTTTCCACACATAAAAAGATCTTCTACATCTAATGGCCATAGTTTTTGTTCTATTTCATTTTTATATAAAGTATGAACTTTATCTGGCTTTTCGAAATCACTAGCCATTTTAGCACACAATTTATTGTTTCCGATTCCAATATTTACTGTAAAGCCAAACAAATTATAAATTTCAGTTCTTATTTTATCTGCTAATTTTAGATAATCCTTATATAAATAATTAGTTCCTGTCATATCTAGAAAACATTCATCAATAGAAAATTGTTCTATAAGTGGTGAGTATTGTTTTAAATAGTTAAATAAATTTTTTGATTGTTCATAATAAATTTTAAAATCTGGAGAAAATATTTGAATATTTGGGCATTTCTTTTTTGCTTGGTATATTGTTTCAGCAGTTTTAATACCATATTTTTTAGCAATAGGAGATTTAGCTAAGACTATTCCCTGTCTTTTTTGTTCATCTCCTGCAATAATTGATGGAATAGTTCTTATATCTATTTTATATCCTTTTTTTAATAAAGCTACTGCTGTCCACGATAAGAAAGCATTATTCACATCTATATGAAATATAATTCTTTCTTTCATATTTTCACCTCTAATTTTATTATAAAACTATTTTTTTATTATAACAAATAAAAATATCCACAGTTGTTGTGGATAAAAATTTAACACTTTATATCATTAAGACAAAATACAGCATATATTGGAATATATCTAATATCTTTTTTTGTTGAAAAATTATTTTCAGTAATTCTATATGCTTGATTTACAGTAAATTTTTTCATAAATACTGATAAAGATTTTGCTTTTGAATTTGTTTTAGTTGTAATTTCAATAGGAATAATTTGTCCCATTCTATTTTGAACTACAAAGTTAACCTCTGCTTTTCCTTCTGATTGATAATAATAAAGTGAATAACCATTTTCAATTAAAGTTTTAGCTATATGGTTTTCATAAATAGTCTCTTTAATATTTTCATCTGTAATAAACTGTTTATAGTTAAGATGAAACATTGAAAATAATAATCCATCATCTGGCAAATATAATTTAAAACTATCTGTTTCTCTACAACTACTTAGAGGAGATTTAACATTTTTTATTTTAAAACTTCTATATACTAATTGATTGTTTACTAAATAATTTATAGTACTTTCATATTCTTTTGCTCTTTTTCCTGTTCCCATTAAACCATATTGGAACTTTTTATTATCTTTACTTAATTGTTTTGGAATAGAATTAATTACTTCTATACCTCTAGGTATATCAATTAAAGTTTTATTTAATGCAATTTCTTTTTTATAAATATCTATATTCTTTTGTTTGATTGCATCTATTTCAAAATTATTTTTTCCATCTAATGACGCTAAAATAACTTCTGGTAATCCTCCTGTTTGAAGATATGAATGAAATAGATCTAAAGCCACTTTGTGAAATGGACAAGTTTTATGCTTATTAAATGACTCTTTAATTAGTTCTGAAAGACTGTTTTCTCCACAGGCCCATAAGTACTCTTCGAAATCTAATTCATTCATACCTTTAAATTGCAATTCTTCTCCTTTAAATTCTGATAATTTTTCTCTTCTTGATGTTATTGCTATAATATGATACTTACTATGTTCACTTCCAAATAATTTTAAACCTTTAACAATTAAGTTATCTAAAATATTATCAAAAATAATTAAAGTATCTTCTTGAAGGATTGTTTCACCTGAAATTAAAGATAAATTTAGGATAATTTTGTCTGTTGATCTTTCTTTTGTAAATAATTCTAATATTTGTTGATTATTTTCAGTATTAAAATACACAACATTTTTATATTCTTTTTTACCAAATTTTAAGACACTAAATGTTTTTCCTATTTGCTTTGGACCATATATTATTAAAGGTTTTCTGATTATGTCTCTTTTCCATTTTAAATAAAATTTTTCTATTTTACGTTCCATTATATGTATCCTCCTAACATATTTTATAAATTAAGTATACTTTTTTAATATAAATTTGTCAACAAAAGAAAAAAGACATTCAGTCCTTAATTTGATACTAATGGTTTACTAAATTCAAGTCTTAATTTATCGGCAATGGTAACAATAAATTCTGAATTAGTTGGTTTAGCTTTATCAATATCTACACTATGTCCGAAGATATCTTCCATTAATTCCCAATTTCCTCTATTCCAACTAACTTCGATAGCATGACGAATAGCTCTTTCTACTCTTGATACTGTAGAGTCAAATTTTCTTGCTATCTCGGGATATAACTCCTTTGTTATGCCACCTACTATTTCTGGTCTTTTGTAAACTAAAGTTATACCTTCTCTTATATATTGATACCCTTTAATATGTGATGGAACTCCTAATTCATGTAATGTTTTTGTAATAGATATTTGTAAATTGTTATGGAATAAATCTATAGATTCACCTGTTCCGTTTCTATTATAAGCAACATCATTTATTTTTTCTTCCAAATATGATAATTCAAATGGTTTAAGCATAAAATAACTTGCACCTAATTCAGAAACCTTTCTTATCATGTCTTGAGTATTATAAGATGTTAATACTATTACTTTTTTATTAATTTTATTTTTATTAATATGTTTTAGTACTGCAACACCATCTTTGTTAGGCATTACTAAGTCTAACAAGATAATATCAAATTCTTCTGTCTTTTTGTCTATTAAGTTTATTCCTTCAGCTCCATCTTTTGCTTCTAATGTAACTGATATATTTGAAGAATTAGCGAAATATTCCTTTATTAAATTTATTAAGTTTTGATTATCATCAATAATCATTAGTCTTGTTTTTCCCATTCTTTTTATCCTTTCTTTACCTCTAAATAATTTTTAACACTACTTATTACCACGCATTCTCATTATATAATATTTGACAAAAATTTTAAAGATAAAAAAATGACAAGTTTTGTCGAAACTGTCTAATTTGTCAAATTTTCTATTTTATTTAAAAACAATTTTAATTTTTTTTCTTGTAAACTCAATGTTCCTAGCAAATATCCATCAATTAAATTTATTTTTTTTAAAGTGTCAACATTGGTTTCATTTACACTTCCACCATATAAAATTTTGTTCGTCATTATATATGATTTTATATAACTAAATATTTCCTCAATTTGATTATTAGTAGGAATTAAACCTGTTCCAATTGACCATACTGGCTCATAGGCAATAATTATCTTCTTTTGATTTTCTAAGGATAAATCTTTAATAGCACTTAGTAGTTGTTCTTTAATTACTTCCTTATATTTTTTGCTATCTCTTTCTTCTTTTGTTTCACCTATGCATAATATTGGAGTGATGTTTGACTCTAATAGTTTTTTTATTTTTTGATTGATTTCATGATAATTTTCCTGTTGATATTTTCTTCTCTCACTGTGGCCTACTAAACAATATTTTACATTATAAGATTTTAATATATTCGCTGAAATTTCACCTGTAAATGCTCCACTATTTTGTGCACTCACATTTTGCGATCCTAAAATAATCTTATCAGATTTAAATTCTGATATATTTAGAAAATTAGGACAAAGCACTAAATCAATTTTTGTTTTTATTTCAGATATATCTTTTAGATATGCCTTAAATTCATCTTTATTTAAATTACACTTATTATTTAGAATTACTATCATTTTAATAGCTCCTTAATATTTTTAACTATTTTTGAAATTATACCATATCTATTCTCATTTTGTTTTTCTTTTATAGCACGAGTATATACTTCTAATACTTTTTCTCCATAATATTTAGAACTGTATTGTTCTGCTTGAATTCTTGCTTGTTTATTAAATTTATTTAATATATCTAAGTTTTCATATAAATATATTACTTTATCTTGATATTCCTTTTCATTTTCAAAAAATAGTCCATTTAATTCTTCTGTTATCATACTTTCAAAAGCTTCATCTCTCATACATAAAGGTGTAACATTAGAAGCCATGGCTTCAATAATAGTTAGACCTTGAGTTTCTGTTTTGGATGCTGATGTAAATATGTTTGCAAGATGATAATAATATGGCATATCATCCCATGAAACTTTACCAGTAAAGATAATTTTATCTTGTAAATTTAATTTTTCTGAAAGCAATTCATATTTTTCTTTATCAGGCCCATCTCCTACAATAAGTAATTTTATATTCGAATATTTTTTATTTAGTTCTTTTTCTGAAGTTATTAAAAATTCAATATTTTTTTCTTCAGCTAGTCTTCCTACAAATAATATTATAAAATCTTTTTTTGATAGTTTTAATTGTTTACGTAAGTTTGATATTTCTTTTTTGTTGATATTTTCTTTATAAAATCTTTCTACTTCGATACCAGTTGGTATAATATGGATATTTTTTTCAAAATGATATTTATCTTTAAATAATTTATAAGTTTTAGTTGTTGGTACTATTAATTCAGTAGCTGTTGTATCACAATAAAATTTCGTAAAATATTCTACTAATTTTTTACTAGATCTTTTAAAATATCCTTTCGTAATATAATGTATATAGTCTTCATACATAGTGTGATATGTATGAACTAAAGGAATATTATATTGTTTAGCTAAAAGTCTTGCAAAAGTTCCTATTGCAAATTCTGTTTGAGTATGGATTACATCTAGTTTCCAACTTTTAATTTTATTAACTGCTTGAAGTGGATAAATACTTGTTAGACGAGAATCATAAATACCTGTAGGTATACCTGGTATTCTTAAAATTTTTTCTTGTTCATTGTATTCATATTTAAAACTTTCTAAATTAGCTGTTACGACATAAACTTCATGGCCATTTTTTTCTAATGCTTTTTTTAGCATTACTTCACTTGTGACTAAACCACTAATATATGGAGTATATGTCTCAGTAAATATCCCTATACGCATTATTTCACCTTCTTTATTAAATTAATTCTTTTTCTTTTAAATAAATTAATTGGCCATTTTCTTCTCCTAAGCTTTCAAAGCCTCTGGCTTCTAGATTAGCTATCATATTTTTATCATCAAAATTTGCTTTTATAAAAATATCAACCATTCCTAAAATATTCATAGCATAATCGACTGCTAATGAAAGTAATCTTCTATTTTGAAGTTTTGTTTTTATTGGAGCAAACGAAATATTACAAGATTTAATATCTTTTTCTCCATATATATGACAAGAATCTTTTATTTTCTTTGCTTCTTTAATAAAAAGACTTTCTTCTATTTCATTAGAGTTTAATTTATTTTTTCCATATTCTTCTTTTGTCATTTCTTTGGTAAGTTTATTTAAAAAATCAGTAGTTCTTGTTTTTATTTCATTTTCTCTTTCAAAGTCTTGAATCATTTTTATATGATTATTATTAAAAGGGTTTACTTGAAACAATTCTTCTTTTTTCAATTTTTTCACCTACTTAATTACTTCTAAACCTGGTAATTTCTTACCTTCTAAATATTCTAGTGTTGCTCCTCCTCCAGTTGATGCATGGAATACTTTATCTTTATATCCTGCTGTTGTTGCGGCAGCTACAATATCCCCACCACCTAAAATTGTTTTAATATTATTATTTACAATGAATTTTAATATTTCGTCTGTATTTTTTCGATATTTATCAAATTCATAAACTCCTAAAGGGCCATTCCATAACACAAGGTTGGCTTCTTTTAAATGATTTTCAAATAAAGTCTTAGTTTTATTTCCTATATCTAGCCCCATTTCATTAATAGAAAAATCTTTTATATCTTTTTGACGATAATCTTCTTCATTGTTAAAATCATTTGTTACAGCAAAATCAACAGGTAATATTATTTTATCAGAATAATTTTTTAATATATTTTTACAAAAATCTAAACTTTCTTCATCAAGTAAAGATTTTCCAATTTCAAAATTTTTTGCTTTTAAAAAAGTAAATGCCATTCCTCCACCAATTAATATTTTATCGGCTTTTAATACAAGTTTTTCAATTACACCTATTTTATCAGATACTTTTGATCCTCCTAATAAAACTATAAATGGTTTATCGGGAACATTTAAAGAACTTAAAGCATTCAATTCTTTTTCAACTAAGAAGCCAATAGCAGACGGTATATTACTAGCAATTCCAACATTAGAAGCATGAGCACGATGAATTGTTCCAAAAGCATCATTTATAAAAAAGTCTCCTAAAGAAGCCCAATATTTTCCTAATTCAAAGTCATTTTTACTTTCTTTTTTATCAAATAAATCTTCATAACGAGTATTTTGAACTAAAATAATATCTTTATTGTTCATATTATCTATCATTGACTCTAATTCTTTTCCTCTAGTTGTTTTACTAAACATTACTTTTTTATTTAGTAATTTACTTAAATGAATAGATATTGGATATAAATCATTATTTTCAAGATCTTTTTCTTCTTTGATTCTTCCTAAATGAGATAGTAGTATAATTTTACAATTTCTTTTTAAGCAATAATTAATTGTTTCTAGTGCTGATGCAATTCTTGTATCATCTATTATTTTATTATCTTTTATAGGAACATTAAAATCACATCTTATGATTACTTTTTTATTATCTATATTTAAATCTTTAATTGTTTTCATAAAAATTCTCCTAACTATTAAAGTATATCATGTAAATTATTAAACATAAATGAAAAAAAGGAAATATATCCTTTATTTTGTCATTAAATATTTTGCAGTTCTAATCATTTGAGATGTATATCCAAATTCATTATCATACCAAGCAACTACTTGAACATGGTAAGTTTCTTCATCTATTTTAGATACTAGTGTTTGTGTTGCATCAAAGATTGATCCATATGTAGTTCCGACTATATCTGTTGATACTAAAGGTTCTTCTGTATAGCCAAATGATTCATTTGCTGCATTTTTCATTACATTGTTTATACTTTCTACTGTTATATCTTTTCCTTTTACAACTGCAACTAATAAAGTTGTAGATCCAGTTATTACTGGTACTCTTTGTGCAGAACCAATTAATTTTCCATTTAGTTCTGGTATTACTAAACCTATAGCTTTGGCTGCTCCTGTTGAATTTGGAACAATATTAGAAGCTCCTGCTCTTGCTCTTCTTAAATCTCCTTTACGATGTGGTCCATCTAAAATCATTTGATCTCCAGTATAAGCGTGAACTGTTGTCATAATACCACTTTCTATTGTTGCATAATTATTTAATGCATTAGCCATAGGAGCTAGACAGTTAGTCGTACAAGATGCTGCACTTATTATATTGTCCTCACTATTTAAAATATTTTCATTTACTCCATAAACAATAGTTTTTAAATCATTTCCTGCTGGAGCAGAAATTATAACTTTTTTAGCTCCTGCTGTTATATGTGCTGATGCTTTTTCTTTTGATGTAAAAAATCCTGTACATTCTAATACAACATCAACATCTAACTCTTTCCAAGGTAAATTTGCAGGGTCTTGTTCTTTATATATTCTTATTTCTTTATTATCTACTATAATGGAATCTTCTGTTGCTTCTACTGTATGACCTTCATATCTTTTTTGAGCTGTATCATACTTTAATAGATGAGCAAGCATATCTGGACTTGTCAAATCATTTATTGCTACCACTTCATAACCATCAGTCTCAAACATTTGACGAAAACTTAATCTTCCTATTCTTCCAAAACCATTTATTGCTACTTTAATCATTTATTATCCTCCTTAATTATTTTTATTATAACTTGTTTATATTTTTCATTCAACAGATTAGACTTTGTTTGACAATGTTTGTTGTAAAGAAAATATCCACAGGTTTTGTGGATATTTTATCTTTATTTTATTATTCGTGAAAATAGCTGCCACCTATAAATTCTCTTATTACTGCATCTTGAGGAATTGCATCTGCTGGTATTGGTAAAAATAGTCTCAAGAAATTTATTAGTCTTTTTGCTTCTTCATAATAAGGTGATGTGCTTTCTACAGAATAAAGTAAAGGTTCTACATAAGTTTTTAAAACTCCTATTTCATAAATAGCTGCAGAATTTATAGTAACATCTGATTCATCTTGAAATGGAAAAATATATTTTTCTTCTCCCAACCTAACACTAGGCCACTGTTTTAATGTTTTTTCAACACTATAATTTCTTGTTCTATTATCTCTTACTATTCTTCTTAATAATCGATTATCTGTAGTTGGTATTCTATTTTGATCATCTAAATTTAATTCTGTTAAAGGTGAAATATAAATTTTAAATTTTTTAGAACGATCAATATTTGTTAAAATTTTATTATCTAATGCATGAATTCCTTCTATAATTAAAATGTCTTTTTCTTCTAATTGCATTTCGTTATGATATTCTTTTTTTCCTGTTGAAAAATTGTATGTTGGTATTTTTACATTCTTACCGCTTAATAAATTTGCCATTTGTTTATCAAAAAGTTTTAAATCAACAGCTTCAAGACATTCAAAGTCTGGATTGTTATTTTCATCTAATGGTGTTTCTTCTTTTTCTACAAAATAATCATCCATACCTATTGTTTTTGGTTCTAGACCAAAGCTTTTTAAATACATACATAATTTTCTTGAAGTTGTCGTTTTTCCAGATGAAGATGGACCTGCAATTAAAACTATTTTTACTTTATTTTTCTTAGCATTTATTTCTTTTGCTACGGATAATAAACTATTACTTTGAAGAGTTTCATCTATTTTTATTAAATCATTTATTTTACCTGTAGAAACTACTTTATTAAGTTCAACAGAATTTCTTACTCCTATAATTTTTGCCCATTCTTTATTTTCAGCAAATGCTTCAAACATATGAGGATGGTGTTTATATTTTTGAATTTTATTATTTATATAAACAGTAGGAAATCTTAATACAAATCCATTATCTTTTATATAAGTTAAATCAAAATCTTTTACTTTACCTGTTGAAGTTGGCATTAAATTATAAAAATAATTATAGATATTACCTAAACGGTACAATGTTATATAATTATTAGTGTTATATCTTAAGACTCCTGCTTTAGTAAAATCTCCTATTTCTTTAAAGTAATTAATTGCTTCAATTCGATCTATAGTTACTTTTGTTATAGGTAAATCCTTAGTAATAATGTCAATCATTACTTCTTTTATTTTTAAAAGCTTCTCTTCTGATAGTTTAAAGTTTGTATCTATATATAATCCTTTATCTAGAGAATGTTGAACTAAAATATCGGAATTTTTTCCAAATAATTTTTTTACTGCATATTGTAAAATAAAAATTAGACCATTTAAATGAGCTCTATTTCCTTCACTTGTTGTTAAATCTATAAATTCTACTGTTGCTGACTCTGTTAAAGTAGCAGATAACTCTTTTAAACGATTATTTACTTTTGCTAAAATTATAGGAAATCTAAACTCTCCTTGATGTTCCATATAAATTTCTTGTAAAGTTATATCTTTACTATAATTATATTTTTTATTATTGATAGTGATTTCTAATGTTTCTATCACAATATCACCCCTTTATTTTTTTTAGTATAACATAATTTGTCAGAATAATATATGAATATTTTATTATATTTACACTATACTATTTGTAGGTGATAATTATGAATTTAGTTCCAATTGTTGTAGATAAAGAAAATGAAGGGGAAAGAAGTTATGATATTTTTTCTAAATTATTAAATAATAGAATTATTTTTATAACTGGGGAAATAGATGATAATTTAAGTAATAGTGTGATTGCTCAATTACTTCATTTAGATTCAATAAATCATGACGATATATCAATTTATATTAATTCACCAGGTGGCTCTGTATCTAGTGGACTTGCAATTTATGATACAATGAACTTTATTAAAAGTGATGTTTCTACAGTTTGTGTTGGTATAGCTGCTAGTATGGGGGCATTTTTGTTATCTAGTGGAGCAAAAGGAAAAAGATTTATTTTACCAAATGCGGATGTCATGATTCATCAAGTATTAGGTAGAAGTGAAGGTCAAGCCAGTGATATTAAGATTGCAACAGATAGAATCTTAGATTTAAAAAAACGATTAAATTGTATTTTAGCTAAAAATACAGGAAAAAGTATTAAAAGAATTGAAAAGGATACAGATAGGGATAATTACTTATCTGCTAAAGAAGCAATCAATTATGGTTTAGTTGATAAAATTGCATAGAAAAAGAATACAGATTTTTTTGTATTCTTATTTTTTTTATTATAATTTTTTCATTTTTTCTGATAATTCTTTTATTTTTCTTAAACGATGATTTAAACCTGATTTTGTAATTGACTTATTTGTTTCTAAAGTTATTATTTCTGCTAATTCTTTTAATGAAGCTTCAGGGTATTTTTTACGATATTCTAAAGTTTCTCTTGTTCTATCATCAAGTAACATTAAACCATCATTTTCTTCTATTATTTTAATTTGATTTAATTGCTCTGATGCTGTTTGAATGATTTTATCAATATTAGCTTGTTCACAATTATTCAATCTATTAGTCTTATTTTTTTGATCACGATAAATTCTGACATCTTCATAATATAATACTGCTTTATTAGCACCAAGAATTTTTAGAAAATCACTTATTTTTTCGGCCTCTTTAATATAAATCATATAGCCTTTATCGCGATTCAAAATTTTAGCATTTAAATCAAAAAGATTAAGTAATTTTTGAACAAATACAGCTTCTTCTGGAAAATTAATTAAAAATTCTAGATGATATCGAGACTTTTTAGGATCATTAATACTTCCACTGCTTAGGAA
>CAJUTW010000004.1 GCA_910589335.1 uncultured Bacilli bacterium
AGTTATTAAAACTCAACTTTCTTAACTCTCTCCCCCAAAACTCTTTACACTAACATATATATATTTTTTCTTCGATTATGTCTTGGGGAGGGGGACAAAAAAAACACTTTAACATAATTAAAGTGTTCAAAATTTTAAAATTATTACTTTTCTTCTAACGATTTATAAAAATTATATAAATTTTCAGCTTCTTTTTTATTTTTTGAAAGTAATTTATCTCCATTCTTATTTAATTTTTTTAATGAGCGATACCTATCTTCTCCCAAAATATATTCTTCATATTTAGAAAAATCAGCTTTACTATCAAGCTTAAATTCTTGATTTATAGGATTATAATGAAATAATGGGAAATATCCAGATTCTGTTGCTATTTTTTCTTCATTAATACTATTTTTCATTCCTTTAATAATTCCTTGAGCAATACAAGGTGCATAAGCAATTATTATTGATGGACCATTATAAGCTTCAGCTTCTTTTAAAACTTTAATAGTCTGCATAGAATTAGCTCCCAAAGAAATAGTTCCAACATATACATGAGGATAAGATAATGCAATTTTTGCTAGATTCTTTTTAGCAGTTTCTTTTCCACTAGCAGCAAATTTAGCAACAGCTCCAACTCTTGTTGACTTAGAAGCTTGTCCTCCAGTATTAGAATAAACTTCAGTATCAAGTACTAAAATATTAATATTCTCATGACTAGCTAAAACATGATCAATTCCATTATAACCAATATCATATGCCCATCCATCTCCACCTATCATCCAAACAGATTTTAAGGCAATAAAATCTTTTAATTTTAATAATCTTTCAATTTTTGTATCATCAATAATTTTTAATAAATCATTTGCAGTCTCTTCAGTAATATTTTCACAATATGCTTTATAAATTGGTGCTTCGCTTTTTTTAACTAAATTTAAATTATTTTGTATCAATGAAACTATTTGTCTCTTCATTGCATCATCCGCAACTCTCATTCCAAAACCAAACTCCGCATTATCTTCAAAAAGAGAATTAGCCCAAGGAATACTATATGGCATAGATGGCATACTAGCTCCATATATAGAAGAACAACCTGTTGCATTCGCAACTATCATTTTATCTCCAAATAACTGTGTAAGAAGTTTTAAATAAGGAGTTTCTCCACAACCAGCACAAGCTCCTGGGAATTCAAACTTTGGTCTTACAAATTGACTTCCTTTAACAGTATTAGTTGGCATAACATTTTTTTTCTCTTTTACTTCATTAAATAAATAATCACTTTCAATATCTTTCTTATTTTCAATTAATTCTTGTTTCATTTTCATAACAATAGCTTTTGCACCCTTTTTACCAGGACATATTTCTTCACAAAGACCACATCCTGTACAATCAGAAATACTAACTCCGATAGTAAACTTATAATCTTTATCCCTTATATTAGCAGGAATCAAATTTTTAGAAACAACTTCTGGAGCATCTATTACCTCATTTTCATCTAATAAGAAAGGCCTAATTACAGCATGAGGACAAACTAAACTACATAAATTACAAGAAATACAATTTTCAGATAAATAACATGGTGCAACATCACTACTATCTCTCTTATCTAATTTAGAAGTTCCAGCCTCAACAAAACCATCAGGCATTTTAATAAAACTACTTACAGGTAAAGAATCTCCCTCTAGTGAATCAATAACTTCAAAAAAACTTTTTTTATTATTAATTTCATCAATAAAATCTACATAAGGAACTTTAACAGGTACTAAACACTCCAAAGAATTATCAATAGCAACAATATTCTTCTCTATCAAATCTCCACCCTTATTAGCAAATTTTACAGCCAAATTTTCTTTTATTTTTGAAACAGCAAAATTAAAATCTATTATTTTACCTAATTTAAAAATAATTGTTTCAATTATAGTACTTATTTTTCCAGGAATAAGAGCTTCACTAGCTATTTTATTAGCATCAACTATAAACATTTTAATTTTTTTACTTTGTAAAATTCTTTTATCATGATTACTCATCATAGCAAGTACTTCATCTGGATTTTTATTAGTATTTAAAATAAATACTCCCTTATCTTTTATTTTTTCAAGCATTTTAAGTCTTTTTAAATAACTATCTTTAGTACAAACTACAATACTTGCCTTTTCAACATAATAAGTAGAAGTAATCATATTTTTTCCAAATCTTAAATTAGATATGGTAACTCCTCCACTTTTCTTAGAATCATATTGAAAATACCCCTGTACATAAGCATTAGTATAAGTTCCTGTTATTTTCATTAAATCTTTAGAAGCAGAAACCATACCATCACTTCCATACCCATAAATTAAAAATTCAACATTTTTACTTGGTAAAATAAACTTTTTATCATAAGGAATACTTAAATTAGTAATATCATCTTTAATACCTACTGTAAAATTAGAATGAACATCTCTTGTATCTAAAAAATCAAAAACACCTTTAATCATAGCAGGAGTAGTATTTTTACTAGATAAACCATATCTTCCTCCATAAACACTAACTCTAGCATCAACTTCTTTAATAGTTTTACATATATCTAAATATAATGGTTCTCCACTCGCACCTGGTTCTTTAGTTCTATCAAGTACTGCTATTTTCTTAACTGTTTTAGGTAACTCTTTAAAAAAGTATTTAGCACTAAATGGTCGATATAAATGCACTTCTAAAAGACCTACATTCTCATGTTTTTCTGATACCAAGTAATCAATTGTTTCTTTAATTGTCTCACAAACAGATCCCATTGCAACAATAACTTTAGTAGCCATTTTACTTCCATAATAATTAAATGGTTTATAGTCTTTTCCAGTAATTTTATTTATCTCACTCATATATTTATTTACAATATCTGGAATCTTATCATAATATTCATTTCTAACTTCTGTTGCTTGAAAATAAATATCCTCATTTTGGGCAGTTCCTCTAATTGAAGGCTTATTAGGATTCAAAGCTCGATCTCTAAATTCATCTAATGCTTTCCAATCTATTAACTCCTTCAATTTAAGAGTGTCAATTAACTCAACTTTTTGTAATTCATGACTCGTTCTAAAACCATCAAAAAAATTAATGAAAGGAACTCTCCCTTTAATAGCAGTTAAATGCGCAACTCCTGTCAAATCCATTACTTGTTGAACAGAAGATGATGCGAGTATTGCAAAACCAGTAGCTCTTGCAGCATAAATATCTTGATGATCTCCAAAAATTGATAAAGCATGTGTAGCTAAACTCCTTGCTGCAACATTAATAACACAAGGTAGCATTTCACCAGCAATTTTATACATATTTGGAAGCATCAAAAGAAGTCCTTGACTTGCAGTATAAGTAGTAGTTAAACATCCTGCTTGTAATGAACCATGTACCATTCCAGCAGCACCAGCTTCACTTTCCATCTCTACTACCTTAACAGGTGTTCCAAAATAATTATTCTCTCCTTCACTACTCCACTTATCAGTAAGTTCTGCCATAGGAGAAGCTGGAGTAATCGGATATATTCCAGCTACTTCTGTAAAATTATATGAAACATAACTCGCAGCTTCATTTCCATCCATTATTTTCATCATTATAATCACCTCTAGTTTCTTCTATATAAATTATACAATAAAATTTATTTTATTAATAGAATAAATTTAAAACAAAAAAAGCCAAATTATTTTCTATAACTTTTAGCTTTTTCAAAAACTTTAATAGAAATCAATTCATAATAATTATTCATCATTATAAACCACTCTTCTCCAATAAAACTTTTAAGTTTATCAATATATAAATATAATCTGTCATTATATAATTTCATCACTAAATAATCAGCAAACTGCTCTTCAAAACCTGCAAAATATTTTCCATTCAAATCCTCTAAAAAATATTCTTCTTCTCGCGAAGTTAGTATAGGAAAAATATTTGAATTACCATAAAATTCTAAAAATGGATTAGTCCCATGAAAAGAACCATCTATAATATTAGAAATTTTATTATATCCAAAACTTTCAATATCAAAATTACTCATATAAATTAAATAATCTCCAATTATACTAGATATATAATCATTTTCTGTTACATCTTCATACTTTTGGAAAAATTTTGATAATTCAAAAGGGTTTCTTTTAATAAACTCCATTGGCTCTTCTATATTACTAATAAGTTTTTCATATATAATATTACAATAATTAGAAAGTTCTAAAGAGACACGAGAAAAATTATAAACTAATTTATTTTGAACATCATGATTAACTTCCATATATTCTTTAGGAAGTTTTGAATCAGAAAATAAATCTAATAATAAATGACCAAATTCATGTGCCATAATCATTTCTTGACAAGATAAAGAAATCTTCATTCTACTATTTGCTTTATCATCACTAGTAAAAACTGAATTAAGCATATCAACTGATTCAATTATTTGAATATTATGAGCACTAAATCCATCTAAATTAGTAATAATATTTTTACTAGCTTTATCAGAACTATTCATTCTAAAAAAAACATCAGATAATAATTTCATTCCTAAATAATTAGTATCTTCTGGCATCCTTTTAAAAAATTCTTTTACTTCTTTTATTAACATAATATATATTCCCCCTTAAATAAATTCAAAATATTAATTTTAAATATCTATCTCTAATCCAACCCCAACTTCTCTTATATCTAACTTTTTTGCCATTTCTATTTTTGCTTTTAGAAAAACACAATGACAAGGATATAATAATTTAATATCATTTCTTTTAAATAATTTACAGTTGCTTTAAGTCTTTCATCGACATCAAATAAATGAAAGCCTCCTATAACACCATATATTTTATTATCATTACAAACTTTTTTAGCATATTCCAAAATATTACAAATTCCACTATGTGAACATCCTGTTATAACAAATAAACCATTATTACTTTTATAAACAATCGCAGAATCATCTTTTATAGTATCATTAATTCTTTCTCCATCAATATCACATTTTCCAATTTCATATCTTGCCTCAAATTCATTAATAGTAGGTATCTCTCCTAAATATATAATATTTTCACTTACTTGAATTGGCTTTTTAGATAAGTTTATTTTGCAAATTTTAGATAATTCTTCTTTACTAAATGGACTTCCAATATATAAAACTTCTTTATCTTTTATAATTAAAACAATCTGGATGAGCAATTAATTCAGTATTACTTTTCTTATTAAAAAAATATTTTAAACCTCCAGTATGATCATTATGTCCATGAGATATTACTATTTTATTTACCTTATTTAAATCAACATTCATTCTACTTGCATTTTCTAAAAAAACAGAAGAATATCCTGTATCAAATAATATAATATCAGAACCATCTTCAATATAATAACTAACTCCAGGTTCTCCTAAATAATACTCATCAATAATAGTATTGTTATCTACTAAAACTCTTAATTTCATTTTTTTTCCTCCTATTTTTATAAAATTAAAAATAAAAATTATCTATAAAATATACCGAATAACAGAAAACACCAATTAATCATTAAGAATATCATCATATTATATATTAAAACAAATAAAATCTCAATACAAAAAAGAAGTAATAATAATCACTTCCAGTATTTTTCTACTTCTTTTTAAGTGGTGCTTGTGCTGGTTTATTTTGTTTATTAGTAACAATCCATGCATTAGAAACTGTTCTTCCGCCATATGACTCTCCTGCACTTGGTTTATTCCAAAGTTTTCCTTCAACACTCATTGTACTAGAAGCTCCACCATCTAAATTAGCAGCATTATAAGCTTTATATCTAAGTAAAATATCAATAACATCATTCATAGTCGCACCTGTACTATATCCTGGTAATCTTCCTTCTATAATTAAAAATAATACAATACCATCTTTTCTTTGAGCAATTACACTTCTTGGAGCAGTCCCCCAACCACCATCTCCATGAATTTTAGAAACTTTTCCATTAACAATTAAATTAGGACCAAATTCAACAGCATCAATCATTCCCTCTTTTATAGCATCAGCTGGACTTTTATTTGTTAAATACATTTTATGCTCTTTAGTAAATCCAATTAGCCCTCCAGAGCCTCCATCATGTTGCCAGATATGTTGGCCATTTTTTATAATTGCCCCATAAGGAATTGAACCATTACCCCATCCATCTAAATCTTCAAATCCTCCACCATTAATACCAACAAGACCATTATTATTTTTAACTAAAGTATTAACAGACTGACCAGCCTTACCTAACTTACTAGAAACTGCTAACTCTACATCACTAGGATCATATATTACTGTTAAATATCCTTTGTATTTATTCTCTTCAATTCTAATAATTTTATAAACTTCATTATTTTCCATTCTAGTATATAAATCTTTTTCATATTTAGAAGAATAATGACTTTTTTCTTTTGTATCTCCAATTACTATATCATCAAGATTTATTTTTTCAGTATTCTGTTCTATATAATTTTCACTCATAACTTTGTTAACTGTATCTTCTTTGTATAAAGTATATGCTAAATACTTATGAGACATAGTAGTCATTGCTGTAGGTATCCAAAAATCTTTAAATTCATCATTATTTATAACAACAAGACCAAATGCTACAAAAAAATCCAATAAAATTACTAATACCGTAAATTTATTAAGCTTAAAAGAAAATCTTTTTTTCTTATCCTCATCTAATTCTAAAATTTCTATTTCTTCATTCATTCTATCACTCCACAGTAAATGGATCACTCTCTAATCCTTTTCCATTTTTTATAATATTTTTATTTATAGATATAACAGGTACTATATGTTTAACCTCACTTACATCGACTTCTTCAAGTAAACCATTACTAGAAGTACTATACTGCATACTAGAAACTGTAGATGTAGTATTCATATGAAAATAATCATTAAAATTATTATTTGAAACATAATCAAAAATATTTAAAAGACCTACTTTACAAACAACATTACTATTATATATATTACTAAATTTATAACTTTTATCACTACTTACTTCTCCTGTATAAAAATAATTATCAACTAAAATATTTGCATAGCTTAAGCTATTTAAGTAAGTAGTATTTAAGTAATATGCAATATTATTTCGATCCAATAAATTAAAATGACTTGTACTTTTACTATAATTTAAAACAATTTCCATTCCATTAATATTAGCATAACCATATTTATACATTTTTAATATTCCATCATTTGACTCTTGATATACTTTATAAATATCATTTCCTAATTTTACATAACTATCTATATAATTAACATCATTTTTTTGATTTATTACAAAAGGTCTTTCTTTACTTCCATCACCTGATGAGATTTCTAAATTTTTCTTTAAAGTTATTACAGCCCTAACTCCATATCCATCTAAACTATCACATGATTTTACACTACCATCTAAGTCAACATATAAATTTTCTTTATCTTTTGCAAGACCTAATAAATAAAATAATTTGTTATTATTTAAAAATCCTTTTTTTCCACCTGCTAAAATATAATCAGAAATTCCTAAAGTTGTAACATTTTCATTATAAATATTTTTTGATTTATTTACTTCTCCATTATTTAAAATATCTTCTCTGTAACTAGTCTTAGTAAGAAATTTATCAGGAGAAGGAATTGTATTATAATATACTCCAGAATAATTATCTCCTGTATTATTTAACCAATATTTCAAATTAGAAAACTCATAATTAGCATCCTCTCCCCACATAAAAGAAGCTACTAAATCCTCTGAAACTAATTTTACTGTATTATCATTATTTATTCTTATTACTCTAAAATATCGGTTTCCAAATAAAACATAATTATTTAAAACTTCTCCTTTAAAATAATAACCATCAGCATCTCGATGTAGGCCATCTCCACTCTTAGTTAATTTATTTCTACTAACTATAAGACCATTAAGTGTATTAGAATCAGCTTTTATAGACATATTTTGTTTACTATAGTAATAAAGACTTCTTCCACCAAAATATAAACCTATTAAAATAATAATTGTTAAACTTAAAAAATTAAATATAAATTCTTTTTCACTTATTATATTATTTTTCTTCTTTTTTGCCATACCCATACTCTCCATCTTTTCACATAAAATTATAGCAAAATAAAAAAGTAAGTACAATACTTACATTTTACTTTTTATATAATTATTTATTTTTTTAGAAGTACTTGCATCATAATGAATTCCATCAGTAGTTTTAAAACCTTTAGATTTTAAATAACTATAGGTATCTATCCATCCAACTTTAGAAGATATTCCATTTTTTACTTTTTTATTAAATTCTTCTATTTTTGAATTATTACTTTGATATTTACCATCACAAGGATTAACAGATACAAAATAAACTTTACTTCCATTTTTTGTCCAATTAGAAATATTATTATTTATATAACTAACATAGCCATCAGCATTATATAAATCATTAACTCCCATAAGTATTACAACTGCTGTACCCGATTTAAAATATTTTTCTGCTGCTGGAACACCCGTATTTTTAAGCCATTTTAATCCCATAGAAACTTCTGCAACATAAATTTCTTTTCCAACTTCATGAATTCCACCTTCTGAATAATTAACATTTCCCCAGTCGTTATTAGAATATGCATACATTTGAACAGTTCTTGAATCTCCAATATAAACTATTTTTTCTACTTTTTCATTATTTTGGCTATCATTAGAACTTGTATTATTTGTATTATTTGTATTATTTGTATTATTTGTATTATTTGTATTATTTGTATTCTCACTTTCACCAGATTCTCCTGGATCATATAAAGAAGAATCAATTATTGGACTTTTCAAATCATCATCATCATAAGGTAATATATAGTCTGCATCTTCACTATTATCTACTACATTACTCCAACAAGCACTTAATGTAGATTCTTCATCTACTAATCTTATTGCAACATCTACAATAATTGGAATAAAAAAAGTTAAAACTAATGCTATAAAAAGATTTCTTATTTTATTAAAATTTTTTTTCTCATCAGGGTTATTAATCATATTAACAAATAAAACAACCAAACCAATAATCGATAACAAAGGTCCTACTAACTGAATAAAATCCAAAATTCTTTTAACTATTTTCAATATATTTAAAAGACCTGGATCATTACATATTGTACTAATACTTTGTGTATCCATAAAATTCACCCTCTATCTTATTTAACAATCCAAAAAGTTGCCATATTACGAAGACCATTTTCGCCTCCAGCTACTGGAGTGTTTATAATTTTTTGTCTAATAACTAATTCTGAAGAACTACCTCCATCAAGATTAGCAGCATTATAAGCTCCATAATTTTCCATAATATCACACAAATCAACCATATCGGCTCCAATACTACTTGCAATTCTTCCATTTATAACTAAAAATAAAACGATCCCATCTTTTCTTTGTCCAATTGCACTTCTTGGAGCTATTCCCCATCCACCATTACCTTTTATAAAACTTCTTTTACCATTAACTATTAAATATGGTCCAAATTCTATTGCATCACGATAACCAATCTTCAAAGCCTCTTCTTTACTCATATTTCCTAAAACTAATTTATTCTCCTTTGTAAATCCAATAAAGCCTCCACCCATTCTTGCATCAGCATAATCACTAACAATTTGACCATTTGAGATTACTGTACCATGAGGTATCGCTCCATTAGAATTCCAGTCTGGATCATAAAATCCTGATGCATTCATTGCAACTACTGCTTTTTCTCTCTCACTAACAGTAAGTATAGATTCTCCTCTTTTGCCAAGATAAAGAGAAGTAGCAATCTTAATACGTGATGGATCATATATAGCTACTAAATAACCTTGATACCCTTTACCATTTACTTCAATAAGCTTATATAAATCATCCTGATCATGTTGCAATATCTCCTTCTCATACTTATTACGATAAATCGTTTTAGTATATTTTCTAAAATTAATTTGACTAGGATCACTAGTTTCATCAATTTCAATAATACTATTATTTTTTAAAACTTTATCAATAAATTTATCACTATAAAACCACGTTGCTAAATATCTATGAGACATAGTAGTCATTGCACTAGTAATCCAAAACTCTTTAAATTTATAAATCGGTCCATAAAAAAGAAACAAAAAAGTAGAAAATCCACTAATATAAATTAAACATAAAATAACAATTATCTTTCTTCTTAATGGCCATTTATAATTACCAGATACTCCCTTTTCTCTTCTCATAATTAATCCTCTTTACCATCAAACTTATTATCTTTATTATAATCAATAAAACTTTTTTTAGTATTATATTTTTCTATACTATAAGAAGAACCATTATTCCTTTGATATTCATTATACTTTACAACATTCTTATTGTAAACATTTATATCTGAAACAAAATAATTAACGACTTGTTCATAAATACTCTTATAATTATGACATTTATTATTAATATCACTTTTAGGGTAATAAATATCATCACATAATTTATTTAAAATAAGAGTATTCTTTTTTAACTGATCAACTAAATTCTCATAATTAGATAATTTATTTTTAATATTAGTATCCTCTAAAAATAAAGAATCATAATAAACATTACTTAAAACAGTATTATAAAGTTCATCTCTATAACTCTCAAAAATAGAAGTATTAGTACTAAATACCTCAAAAGTATTACTAACATCATTCATTCTATTATAAGTTTCTTCTTTATCAGTTTTTAAATTTATAACAAAAGATGATACCCCACCAGAAATAATCATTACAAAACTTAATGTCATTAAAAAATAAGCTATCTTTTTACTATTCATATTACCACCTATTATAATTTTAACAAAATTGTTAATATTTGTACATATTATTTTAATTCTAGGTTTAATAAAATTTTAATTCTAGGTTTAATAAAATAATTATATTATATTCTATTCTCTTCTAAATTTAAAAATATTATAATAAAAAAAATAAGATAAAAAATATCTTATTAAAAAACTAAAATTACTTTTTACTTTTAATATTTTTTAATTCATCTTTAGTTAATTTACGTACTTTAAAATCACTCATATCATTTAACTTATTCTCATTAAGATGAATTGTATAATTTCTAGTAGCTTTACTTTCTAGGTTATTATATTTAACAGTCATTTCTTGATCTTTAAAAACTAATTTTAAATAACCACTTGCCTTAAATTTCCCTTTATTAGTAATATTCATTTCAATATTACAATAAGATTTAGCTTGATAAATTATCAAATTACTTATACAAATATTATCAATACAATGATTACTTTTAAGTTTATCATTAGTTATAATTTCAGCATCCTTATATTTTTCAGAACTAGAAAACTTATAATCATTAATTAAATTAGACTCTTTCTTATTAACATTTTCATTTTTTATAAAAACAAATAATAAAAGAAGAAAACTAATAATAAAAATACTAATTAAAATATTTCTTAAATTAAAAATTTTTTTCATATTAACTTTCTCCTTCATCTAATTCATAAATAATAATTTTTTCTGGATCATCATCAACCAGAACATAACTATTTTCTAAATCATCTAATTTAAATAAGCCTTCATTATATTTATCTGATGACATTTTAAAAGGCGTTTCTATTAATGTAACACTATCATCATACTTATCATAGTGAACTTCATAAATCTTATGATAACTATCATAAAAAATTTCTTCACCATCAACTATATCTGTATAACCTTCATTAATCTCATTTATACCAACAGCTTTATAAAAAGTATCAAAAGAATCTAAATTACTTTCATCAGATTTTAAAAAGCATTTATAAAAACTACAATTTTTTTCTTCTCTTTTATTTTCTTGCTGACACCTATTATTAAAATATCTATCGTTATATAAATATGAATGAAAATAACTAACTATTTTATTATCTGAATTATTATCTACATAACATTTTCCATTACAACTTTTAGCATCTATTACATTATTAGTATCTACAGGAATATAATCTCTTGAAAATTCATTTTCACTAGATGCTTTAAAACATAATTTATATTGTTCATAATCAATACTCCTAGATACAATATTTCCTCTTGAATCTTTTACGTGCAAATAAATTTTAGTATTTCTATTATCTTTATCATATAATTCAGGTAATATATTAAAAAATTGATGATAATCAAAAACAGAACCATTTTGGTTTTCGAAAAAAGCCATACCATTATCATTATAAGTACCATTCACTCTTTGAGACATAGTTAAAGGTTTATTTTTACAAGCATCAAAAGAATTATCTGTTCCTATACATAAAGAATAAGTATCTAAAACATCATAAATAGAATAATTAACTTCAATAATATTACTATTATAAAAAACATTTTCACTTGATATATATAAATTATTAATAACTGGAGACTTATCTTTATATAACTGATAATCAACACTTTTTTCACATACTGCACCATATCTATCTTTAATTTTAACTGTAACAGTATATTCTTGTCCATCATAGGTTAAAAATCCATCATCTTCACTAAATTCTACAATATGATCATTATAGATATCTTCTTCTGTCCCAGTAGGAGTTAAAAACTTTTCATAATCACTACAATTATTCTTATCAGACCCTTTTAGTTTTTTACAAACTTGTATTTCTAAATCAGTATTCTCATCCAAATCATCTGCAACATTAATATTAAGTTTAGCCTTATTTATATTAATAAATTCTTCATCAAATAATGAAGATTCAATTTCTGACATTGATACTATTTCTAATCCATCAGTCTCTTCATCTAAAAAGTAAGGCTTTTGATTTTGATATAGTTTATAATAAACATTTTTACTTGAAACTTCTCCATATGAATCCATTACATAAAGATAAACTTTTTTTATATCTCCATTATAAGGGGTATCTGAAATTTCATGAGAAAGTTTAAAATCAATATCTTCACTATTATACAAGTCATATTTTTTAAAATTTTCAGTTTTATATTTTTTACTATTTTTATCAAAACATAAATCTTCATTATCTGAATAACATATCTTTAAATTTTCACTGTACTTATCAAGATCATCAGATACTTTAATAGTAATTTTAGTATTTATAGAACCTCCATTACATTCATTACTATTACACAAATTTTCACTACTAGTAACAGTAAAATTATCAATCTTTGGTGGTTCATTTTTATACAATTTATAACTTACAGTCTCCTCATCACTTTCTAAACCATATTCATCAACAACTACCACTTTTAAAGATTTAATTGATCCATCATAATCTCCTGTAAAGGTATAAATTATATTATCAGAATAATTAAATTGCTTAAAATTAGCTCCTTCAAATATTTTAACTTTCAATGAAGATGTTGAAAAATCATCCTTAGCAGTAACTTTAATCTTAGTAGTTAAAGATCCACCATTAGTATTTGATAAATCCCTATCATTACTAAGAATCTCAACTTTTTCAATAACTGGTTTAGTATTTTTATATATCTGATAATCAAATGCCTTTTTACTAACAGCTCCCATACTATCTTTAACAAAAACATATAAAGTAACTTCTCTTCCATCAGGAATTCCCAAAAAATCATACTCTATAAAATTTTTATTTTTAAAATAGTAATCATAACTTTTATAATCATTACAATTATTTTTTTCTAAAGATAAACAAATCTTTAAATTATTTTTACTATCAAGATCATCACTAACATCTAAATTAAGTATTGCCTGAGGCATATTTTTTGAATCACTACTACGTTTAGTAATTTTACTACTATCACTTATAACTGGAGCTCTATTATTATGAAGTGTATAAGTAACTTCTTCTCTTGCATAATTACCCTGTTCATCTTTTACAACTACATATATTTTTATAGCTTCTCCATTATATCCATAACTAGAAAAATCAAATTCTTTTTGATAATTACTAAGATCACCAAAATTTTCTCCACTACTATTTATTGCATCATTAATACTTTCTAAAGAAGTATGAACTTTTAAATTTCTTTTTAATGTTCTATCATCATCAGCATTAACTGTTAAAACAGCTTTAAATGAATTTATATTTTGATTACTATTATTTTTAATATTGATACTAGTTATTTTAGGAGGATTATTTTTCTCATTTAAAGAATCATCAACTAAACCAGGATAGTTATATATCATTTCAAGATTTCCACAATAGTCAGTAGCAATACTTTTATTTATAATATCTGTTGTTAAATTATTTTTATCTTCTCCTTCTATATAAACTATCTCATCTTCTTTAAATGTTGTTACAAATTTATTAGCATTTCTCCCATTAAGTAAAGAATCTTTAGTAAGTTTAATGCCCTTATAACCACCTTTTTTCATTTTCTCAACAATAGTTGCTGAATATTCAAGTTTATTATTACCTATATTTTTTATAACTACAAAAGAGGCTTCTTTTAAATATTCCCCATTATTAGGAGCATTGTCAAAATCATTACTATCTAAATAAACTAAACTCATAGCAATTACATCGTTCTTATTAGGTTTTTCAATAATCGAACTACTAGAACGCATTTTATATTCTGCTTGAGCTATCATTTTTTTAGCTGCATCAACATACATTGCATCTCTATTATCTTTTAGCATTCCTAAAATAGTAGGAACGGCAATAGCCATTAAAATACCTAATATAACAATCGATGCTAAAAGTTCAACAAGAGTAAATCCCCGATTATTCTTCTTCATCTAAATCCTCCTCTTATTTTTTAAAAATAAATAACTTACTGAATACATAATTAATTATAATTACAAATATATTAGAAAAAACTTTTGAAACCATTTCATTAATATTTAATAAATCAATAAGTAAATACATTATTCCCATATCAAAAACTAAAGATATAACTCTAAATAGAAAAAATGAAAAACATTCTTTAAAAGAATCTTTAATACTAGTATTCTTACTTTCAAATACAAACAATTTATTTGTAATAAAGGCAAAAACTACTGATAAAAACCAAGCAATAATGTTAGTTATATATGTACTAACACCAAATTTTCTAATTATATAAAATGCAACTATATTAACTAATGTTGTACAACCTCCAAAAAACAAATACAAAAGAGCTTCTCTATACTTATTAAACCATGAAATATGATTAACATCTTCAATATAATCTTCAAGTAACTTAATCATATTTTTTGTATTACTCATAAATTTCTTTGGTTTAAATTTTTTACTTTTTTCAATAAGTTTACCTAATTTATTAAAATCATTAAGTTCTAAAATATAACCTTCATCTGAAAATTCCTTAACAATTTGTATTTGGTGATCATTTGTATGTTCCTTATATTTTGAAAGTCTTGCTGCTGCAATTACTTTTTTATTTTTCTTTAATGCAGTTAAAATAGATCCTGCCCCACCATGCGTAATTACTAAATCACTTTTTTCAATATATTGATCAAATTTATCAGCTGGAATAAGATCAAATATTTCCATATTTTTTGATTTATATTTAGTAAGACCAGCTTGAACTACTACCTTATCTTTTATAGTACCTTTTTCTATTTCTTTATCGATTGCTTTTAATAATCTAGAAAAACTTTTATCTTGTGTTCCAAGTGTTACAAATATCATTAAAAAATCCACCCTCCATATACTGCATTAGGATATAATTTTAATAAACTCTTCCATTGCACTATAAATAAATCACTAACAGGATATAAATATTTACCTGTAACTGTCTTTGAAGAAATATTAGCAAAAGTCTCTATATAAATTATTTTACTACCAAAAATTTTTCCTAAACAACATAAAGCCGCTGAAGTATGAACTCCTGTTGTTATAATATAATCTGGATGAATTTTAAGATATAACCATAAACTTTTAAAACAATTATAAAGTAATTTAAAAGGATAAGTTAGGAGATGATCTTTTGTTCCATATACTAAAAAATCAACTCTATTATTATATTTATCTTTTAAATATAGATTAGAATCAGTCTTTTCAGTTATTAAATTAAAATCATAATTTAAAAACATATCTTCTAATTGCATTAACTCCTTTAAATGACCACCAGTAGAAGCAACAAATAATACTTTTCTCTTATTCATTTTATTCACCTTTTTCTATTAGCTTTATCCACATTTTATTAACATTATCACTAGTATATTTTTGAATACTTTTACGTGCATATTTACTAATTCTTTTTCTTTCATTTTCATTTTTAATTAAATCTTCAATTTTTAAAATCATTGCATCAAAACTTCTATTTTTTATTAAATATCCATTTTCACCACTATTTATAATCTCACATGCACCTTCAGCTGAATCAAAAGCAATACAAGGTAATCCATGACTCATAGCTTCTATTAAAACTATTCCAAATGACTCTGTATATGAAGTCATCAAATAAATTGCTGACTTATTAAAAATATTATCAATAAATTCTCTATCTTGAAAACCATGCAAAATTACACTATTTTCTAAATTGTTTTTCTTTATAAATTTTTCTAAATTACCTCTTTCTCTACCATCACCAATAATATTTAATTTCCAATCAGGATATTTTTTAACTAAAACTTTATAAATCTTTAATAAATCTAAAAAGCCTTTTTCTTTTGATAACCGTCCTACTGAAACAAAATTTTTCTCTTTTAAAGAAGCTGTTTTTAAAGGTATTTTATCTATTGTATTAGGAATGTATTTGCACTTGCATTTAAATTTAGCTAATTTTTTTGAATAATACTTTTCTAAATCATTAGAAACCAAAACAAAATAATCAAGTCCTTTAGCACTATTAATTATATTAGTAGCATATTTATCATTACCATGGTGATGATTATGTTCCCAACCAATTTTTAAAACGTTTTCTCTTCCATAATCACTTAACCAGTAATTAAAGATATCTCTTGTAGAAATAATAACATCACTATCTGTAGTTTTTATATAATTTATAATAGATTTTCGTCTCTTATATATACAATTAAAACTATAAAAGGCTTCTTTTATAATTAAATTAATTTTTTTATTATTTATAGCTTTAACTAAACTATCTCGATTTGGTTTTAAATTTCCATTTAAATATTTAACTTTTACTCTATTATCTATTTCAAATGAGCTTTTATCATATAATTTATAGACAACTGCTATTTCAATTTCATATTTTGAACATAATGAATTTGCTAAAGAAACAATAGCTCTTTCTATTCCACCATATCCTAAATGTAAAGATAATATAGAAATTTTTCTCATTCTACCACCCTAATGTAATTATATCATATTTTATATTAATTAAAACAAAAAAACTATTGATTCTATAATCAATAGTCTTAAATTTATTGTTGTGGTGGCATTACTGGATTTTGTTGCACATCTGGAGTTCCTAATACCTCTGGTACTGGATTAGAAACTGGAACTTGTTGTGGTAATACTTCAGGAGTAACCATTACTGGTTCAGGATTTTGTACTACTACAGGCTCAACAGGCGCTACTGTAGGAATTGGTTGTGTATTTTGTAATGGATCTGCACCACCATATATTTGATGATTAGTATCTTGATTAACGTTTATTGAAGAAACAGTTGGATTAGCCCCACCATATATTACTGGTTGAACAGCTGGTTCTGGAACAACAACTGGTTCAGTAACTATTGGTTCTGGTGTCGGGTAAGTAGGAACATCTTGTACAGCTGTTGGCATTTCTTGAACATCTTGTACAAAAGATTGATTAATAGTATCACCTACATTTTGATTAACTAAACTATTATCAACAATTGGTGTTGTATCGTTAACTAATGGAACATCTACAATAGGAGCTGGTTCTGTAACTGGTGAATTAACAGTTACAGTCTCTGGCATTACCGATCCCATTTCTATTGGAGCAACTGGAACAGACTCTACTGGAGTAGAAATAGATTCAACAGGAGCAACAGCTATCTCTTCAACTGGTGCTACAGATACAGCATCTACTGGAACTACTGGAGTAGGTTCATTATTAAATGTCTCTACCACATTAGAATTGTAAGTATTATCTTGTACCATATTTAAATTATTATTAACATTAGTTGCATTAAAATCATTCATTGGAACTGCCATTGGATCAACTACATTAGGAATATCTGTAGGCATTCCTAAAACTTCATTACCTGTAACATTAGGATTAACATTCATATTAACCTCTGGCATTTGACTATTAACACCAACCATTGAATCATTATTAGGCATAACTGGTTGTGTATTAATTGTTGGAGCAACTGTTGGAGCTGTATTTACTCCCATCATTGGATTAGGAGTAACTGGTGCATTCATTGTTGGAACACCAACATTAGCATTCATTGCAGGAACAGGTTGTACTCCACCTTGCATATTACTATCAGCACTTTGTGCCTCTTTTTCTTTTTTAGTTTTCTTACCAGTAATAATTAAAATTACCAAAGCAATAATTAATAAAATAACTCCGCCAGTTATAAATAATCCTGGTATTGTTGTAAACCACGATAAATCAAAATTCATTTTCATCTACTCCCTTTATTCTATAATCTATTACTATAATAACAAAAAAAATTTGCGATTGCAAATATTTTATTTTTTATACATCTTATTTACATTGTAAAGTTTGTCCAATAATTTTCTCTTTTTGGTAAAATCTTAAATTCTAATAATTTTTTTGACACAGGATGTGTAAATGATAAATAATAAGCAAATAAAGAAATTTGCTTATTATCATTAACACCATAACGTTGATCTCCTAATAAATAATGACCTCTACTTGCAAACTGAATTCTAATTTGATGATGTCTTCCTGTTTTTAAGTCAATTGACACTAAACTACAATTTAACTTGTCATTATATTCTAATACTTCATAATCCAAAACTGCTTTTTTTCCATTTTTTGAAATAACTGCATTAAAAGAAGAATCTTTATCTATATAATCCACAAAAGTAGAAGAATTCTTTTCCATTTTCCCATGAACTATAGCTAAATATTTCTTAGTAATTGTATGATCATTAAAACTTTTACAAAGTCTACTAGCTGCCTTACTAGTTTTAGCAAAAACCATAATTCCACCAACAGGTCTATCCAGTCTATGAACAAGTCCCAAATAAACATTACCTGGTTTATTATATTTATCTTTAATATAAGATTTAACGATATCCATTAAAGATATATCATGAGTATTATCCCCTTGACTTAAAACATTATATGGTTTTACAACTACAATAATATGATTATCTTCATATAAAATATCTAATTTATTCATTACTCTCAAATCTTCCATAAATACCACAAGGTAGTACTAAACTATCACTATTACTAATAGGAATACCAATTTCACCACATGTAATATTACCATTAAAAATTTCTCCAACAGTCATTTTTAATAAATTAGCAAGTACATATGAAGAAAATCCAGTTGTATAAGAATTAATCAAAAAGAATAATGGCTTTTCACTAAGAATTTCTGTACAAAGTTTAACTAGATATTGTAAATTCTTCTCAATATCCCAAACCTCACCATTAGCTCCTCTTCCATAACTAGGAGGATCCATAACTATTGCATCATACTTGTTACCTCTTCTAATCTCTCTTTGAACAAACTTAACAACATCATCAACCAAATATCTTATATTAGAACCACTGTACCCACTAGCATTAACATTTTCACGACACCAATCAACCATTCCTCGAGATGAATCAACATGAGTAACATGAGCTCCAGCAGATAAACAAGCAACTGTTGCTCCACCAGTATATGCAAATAAATTAAGAACTTTAATCGGTCTATTAGCCTTCTTTATCTTATCAATCATAAAATCCCAATTAACTGCTTGTTCAGGAAATAAACCAGTATGCTTAAACCCCATTTGTTTAATATTAAACTCTAAATTATTATATGTAATTTTCCAAGCACTAGGTATATTTTTTAAATTATCCCAATGTCCTCCACCTTTATTGCTACGATAATAAATAGCATCTATCTTGTTATGATATTTAAGCATTAAATCACCATTATCCCAAATTACTTGAGGATCAGGTCTAAGTAAATAAATATCTCCCCATCTTTCATATTTTTGTCCCAAAGAAGCATCAATTAATTCATAATCTTTCCATTTATCAGCTAATAACATACTTAAACAACCTCCAACTTCGCTTATCATAACATACTCTAAGAAAAAAAGAAAGATTTCAATTCTTTCTAATACTTAAATAGCTAAGTAAAAATTAATCATTATCATTACCAATAATGACAGGTTCTACTCCCGCAAATCTATCAATTTTAGGATTATATTTTAATGAATTATTAGATAAAATTTTATCCAATTTAACCTTAATTTGTTCTTTAGTAAACGGCTTAGAAATATAATCAACAAATCCAATACTTCTATATTTCTCTTCTGCTCCAACTAATGCATCAGCAGTAAGTGCAATTACTGGTGTAGAAAAATTAGACATATTACACAACTCTTTAATAGCAGTCTCCCCACTCATAACAGGCATCATTATATCCATTAAAATTATATCATAAACTTCTCCAGCTTTAATCTTATTAAGACATTCCAAACCATTAAAACACTCATCTATTATAAAACCAAATCCATCTAAACTTCTTTTAGCAACCTTAACATTAAGTTTATTATCATCTACAATTAAAATCTTTTTACCAGAAAAATTATTATTTTTTAATAAATAACCACCAACATCAGAAATATCTTCTTCAGTAAAAGGCTTATTAATCCTCTTTATTCTTTGAGGAATTTGCACCATAAAAATTGACCCCTTACCAAAACTACTCTCAACATTAATAGTACCACCCATCATCTCAACTAATTTCTTAGTAATAGCAAGTCCTAACCCTGTACCCTCAGTTGTTGAATTTTTTTCAATATCAAGTCTTTCAAATTTACTAAATAATTTATTAATATTTTCAGCTTTAATTCCACGACCAGTATCTTTAACAGTAATAATTAATAAGCATTTTTCATCCTGATTTATACATTTAACAGAAAAATCAATATTTCCTTTTTCTGTATACTTCATAGCATTCGATAAAAGATTATTTATTATTTGTTTAATACGAATTTTATCTCCCATTAACTCATATGGAATATCTTCTGCTATATTAACATTAAAATTAATCTGCTTATCACCTATTCGAGTAGCATTTACTCTAGCTAATGTTTCTACCTCTTCTTTAAAGTTATAGCATACATCTACAATTTCCATCTTATCACTTTCAATTTTACTTATATCCATAATATTTCCAACTATTTCAAGAAGTGTTTTAGAAGCAGAAACTACATCATCTAAATCTTCAATCATATCAGAAGGACAATTACTGCGAGATCTCATATCCTCAGATAAACCAACAATAGCATTAAGAGGAGTTCTAATTTCATGTGACATACTAGACAAAAAATCACTTTTAGCTAAGTTAGCTTTAATAGCATTATCTTTTGCTAAATTTAGCTCTTCAATTATTTTCATATCTGGATTCTCAATAGTAAAATACATTATATAATCAATAAAAGTTAATACGATAGAAATAACAATCAAAAAAGGATCTAATTTAAAAACAATAAGTAAAACAACAATCATAAGCATTACAGCAAATATAGGCAAATGCCTCTTATCAATTTTCGATAAATTTAAAAGTACTGTTAAAATTGATAAGAAAATATAAATAAAACAAATAATATATGTACAATTTATAGAAGAACCTTGAACAGTATAATTCCCTAACCTAAAAACAACTTCTACATTTGAAATAGAAATTATAACAAACGATATTATATCAATGATTGCCGAAATAATTAAAAACTTCTTAGAATTTTCTCTTATTTTATTAATAGTAATAAATAAAGTATATAATAATAAAGAATTACAAAATATTATTAATAAAATAAAATCTATTTTATTAAATAAAACAACCAAAATTTTTTCAAATCCAACTACACCATTTAAAGCTAAAATTTGTAAAACACTTACAAGAACACTGTCTAAAAAACTACAAATTAACATATTATTATACATTTTATTTTCAATAATATTTATACGTTTCTTAAAAAAATAAATTAAACATAATAATCCTGAGAAAAAAATAGAACAAACTGGTAAAAGAATTCCTGACATATTATCACCATAATAATTATATCATCAATTATTCTTTAGCAAAATAAAAAAAGTTAAAAAACTAAAATCTTCTTTGATAATTTTCTAACTTTCTTTCTTTTACTAATTTTTTTGCTTCAATTACATTCCAAACATTATTATAGTTACTATTAGAAATATTTGCTATAGCAGAAAAAGCATCTTCTGGTCTAATTATATCTCTTGGTTGATAATCATAATTTAACTCAATTTCTGAATCATACCAATCAACAGTTTCTAAAAGATCTTCTAAATATAATTCAAAGGCTTCATGAGATGTTAATTCTTTTTTTTCTAAATCTTCCTCTAAATTTTTATTTCTTTCCAAAGCTCTATTTTCGTAAAATTTAATAAGCTCTTCACGTGTTATCTTACCATATTTTTCCATCATTAAATAATACCATGTCGCTATAACATCTCTTACATAATTCAATCCACTTTTTTCTGAGAATTTTGTTATATCTATTGGATCATCAACTACAGTATGTATTTTATTTATATCAGTAGAAACTTTTAAAGTAGGGTCAAATATATAATGAATAATTGGCACAACTTTAGCACCAGTTCTATTAGCAATTTCATAAACACCAGACCAAAAATGTAACAATAGCTCATTTGGTAATTTATCATGTACTCCTTCTGGAAAACATAAAATATCTGAACCTAGATTATATGCTCTAACAGATTTTTCTATAGATGCTTTTTTACTAGATTTAACCTTTCTATTAGTCATTAAAGAGCCAACTAAATTCGCAAGAATTCCATCTATGGTATTATAAAATTGAGGCATACTACCAAATAAAATATATGACTGCCTCATTGTTGCCAAATACGATGCTAAAACGTCGTCCTTAAAATGATGATTCGGAGTCCATATTACTGGTTCTTTTGGTAATATAATTTTTTTATCTTTATTAACTTTTTTTGTATTTAATATTACATCTTCTGGAATTAAATTATTAGTACTAGCCTCACTTACTTTTTTATAACCTATTGGTTCTTTTTTCAATAAATTACGATTTTCAAATATCTGTTCATTTTGTAAAAATTTAGGTCCCAAAAGTTTAATTAATTTATCAATTATTAATTTTCTAATTAAAACATCTTTTTTACTAATTACCTTATTAGGATCATCCTCTAATAAATAACCATAGTGCTTTAAATTATACAAAAACATCTTAGAAGGTGCTTCACTATCACCAATAAAATCAACAAAACCTGTTAAATGATCTCTATATTTATAAACATAGTTTTTTATTAAATTAATTTCTTTTTCATTAAATCCATATTTAAATAAATTCGCTATCTCATTTTCAGTTAATTTACCATCAAAATTTTTTTCCATATCCCCTTTTCCTTTCAAAATTTACATACATTATATAAAAATATCTCTATAATGTAAAGCAAATATAACTTGCTCATAAATAATTAATGTAGCGTTACAATTGATGTGACACCTTTTATATACAAAAAAAGCAATAAGTCGTATAAAATATTAATTACCAAAAAATCTATACGAAAGGACTTATTGCTTATGACTAGTATATCACATTCTCAAAGATATTTACCACATGATTTAAACACAAAGTATTATGCTACAAAATTATATAGGAGCGGTTATTCTGTTTCGTTCGTTTGTAGAAGATATAAAATTTCTGAATCTTTTCTTATGAGGTGGAATCGTAAATTCGATGGTACTAAAGAATCTTTAGTTGATAAATCTCATAGACCTATATCCAAACATCCTAATGCTCATACTGATACAGAAATTAAATGGATTAAGAATTTAATTAGACGTAATCCTCATATCTCCATGTCTGAATTGTATGGAAAACTAAGAACTGAATATGGTTACTCTAGACATGCTGCTTCATTATTTAGATTGCTTAGAAGAATAGGATTCTATGTCGATAAAGAAAAACACACTAAGTATGTCCCAAAAACATACGATACTCCTACTAACATTGGAATAAAATGGCAACTTGATGTTAAATATGTACCTAAGGAATGTTATTCTGGGAAAGATAAAGAAAAATTTTATCAATACACAGTTATTGATGAAGCTTCACGTGAAAGATTTATTTATCCATACAAAGAACAATCTTCTTACTCAACTGTTGATTTTATTAAAAGAGCTATTATTTATTTTGGATATAAACCAAAAATTATACAAACTGATAATGGTTCTGAGTTTACTCATACAAAGAACACTAATAGAATCCATCCCTTTGATACACTGTGCAATGAACTAAATATTGAACACAAATTAATTCGACCACGTACACCTAGACATAATGGTAAAGTAGAAAGAAGCCATAGAAATAATCAAAACAGATTTTATAATTACTTGAAATTTTATTCTTATGAAGATTTAAAAATTCAAATGAAAGCATATTTAAAACGCTCTAATAATATTCCGATGCAAGTCTTAGGTTGGATTTCTCCTATTGAGAAAAGAAATAAAATAAAGGAAGCTTCTGCAAAAGCATCGCTTCCGAATTAATATTTTTTACGACTTATTTAGGTGTCACATCATTGACAACTAAACAATATAACTTGCTCATAAATAATTAACTAGCAACATTAAACATTTGCTCATAATTTGTAATTAAAGTATTTCCATTATATGAAATAATAACATCTTTATATTTATTAAAAATTTCATCTTCTAACATTTTAAATTCACATTTAACATCAGCATACTTATTACATTTCTCACTATTTGTAATTTTCATTCTATAGACTTTATCTTCTGTCTTAATAAAAGTATTAAGAGTCTCACCAGCATAATTAAAATCTACTATTAAAGAACCATAATCATTTTTATTATAAACAACTGTTACACTAGTAATAGCAGGAGGAGTATTATAATTAGCCTGTGAAATAGTATAACCATAAACATTACCATCATTTTTTAATACATAATAAAGACCAGTACTACTATTAGCAGTAATAACTTTAATAACACTTTCATCTTTTAATAAAAGATCATAAATTTGATAAGAATTATCAGTCAAAGGAACTAAACTATAAGCAACAACATCATTAGAAGCAATTAAATAATAATACTTATTATCTATCCCTTTAACAATTTTATTATCATAAATTGCTTTAACTACTAAAGGTGTTTTTGCCTCCCTACAATTTTCATCATTTGAAAACTTTTGTCCTAAAGATAATTCATAAATTTTTCCATCATCTGTAATAATATGACTACCAATAAAATACTTTATTTTTTCATAATTAGTATCCTCTTTATCAGCAGGATAAAACTTACTACAAATAAACTTATCTCCCATTGAAAAACCAGCATGTCTAATATCTCTAGTAATATTTCCTTGACACCCAGAACATAATAAAGTAACACAACAAAATACTAATAAATATATTTTCTTTTTCATAATTTACCTACCTTTAGTAAAAATATAACACATTTTCAAGTTTTTTTAAACTAGAATTTTTCTATTAGGCCATAAATATATTTAACATAAGAAACATCACTAGCATACTTTTCAATAATATCAAGTGCTTTATTACTTTTTGTTGTTTTTTTATTATATATTTTTTCTATTTCTTTATAAACTATTTCTATACTTTCTAAATCACTTATAAATTTATCACTTTCTACTTGCATGATACCCAATTTTCTACTTTTACCATTAAGTCTAAACATTAAATAATCAAAATTTCTAAGAACTCTAGATCTTTGACTATTTTGATAAATCATTAAAGCAAATAAAACATTAGACAACTCTCTATTATTAGGGTCTATAGAGTCATTAAACTGGTGTTTTAATTTTGCATAATTAACTAGCACCATTTCAGTACTCATAAATTTACTTTTATCTAAATTATTATTAGAAAAAATATTTTTTTCTTTAAAAAAACTATACCCAAATACAAAACTAAAAAACCATAAAACTATTCTTAAATCTTCTCCTGTTAAAAATACTTCTTCTACATTATTAATAAATTCTTGATTAACTAAAAAACCGACAATAATTAATAAAATATAATATTCTATATTCTTCTCATTTTTATCAAAAAAATCTCTATCTATAAAGTAACTATTATAAATAATATCTATAACCATTAAAAACACAAATATTAAAAATAAATTATCTGTATAATTAATAACATATCTAAAACAAATCCCACCAATTATCATCATAAAAATTATAGATATTATTAATTTTTGAATTTTACTAATTCCCACCTTTTTATCAACAAAATTAAGAAAAATAAATAAAATAATAGAAATTACAAAATAAAATATCCAACCTAAAAGTTCCATAACTTCACCTCTATTAGTATTTTATTATATCAAAAAAACTCTTTAAGTCTATCCTTTATTAAAAATATTAAGTCCATCGAACCATTAATCTTATTCAAAACAATTAAAGCATCTTGTAATTTAGTTTTATCACTCACATTCTCTTTTATAAAATTCGCACTCTCTAAATAATTAAAATTATCTATTGGATTAGTTTTAATAAAATCTTTGATATAAATTTCAATATCTTTTAAAACATATTCTTTTAAACTATATTCATCCATTAAACTAACTCCAAAATATCCACCAACTAAATATTTAAATTGATTTTCTAATTCCATCTAATCACCTATTAATATCTTACAAAAAAAATTTATAAAAGTAAAATAAACGAATACACTTAATTCGTTTATTATAAAATTTCGATTTCTTCTTTTGTAGAATTATCATCCAAACTTATTTTAATCTCATTAGATTCATTTGAATTTTTCATACTTTTTTCTTTTTTAATCTCTTTTATAGTCTTAAAAACTTCTAAAAGTATAATTAAAATTATTGGAAAAAGAAATAATAACCAAAAGCAAATTTTATTTTTCATAATATGATTAATTTGTGTAATTATAGGAACTACACCAACAACTTTACCAAGAATTTGTCCAGAATCAATAGATGGATCCATAACTGTTGAATTAACTCCTTTAGTAAAAAATATTCTTTTTCCATTATTATCTTTTTCTATTTTTACAATTCTATGAGTAATTAACAATCCTTTAAATCCCTCTTTCTCACCCTTATAAGCAATATCATCTCCCACTTTTAATTTATTTGTATCAAAATCTTTGACTGCAATTACATCGTTTATATCATACACTCCAATCATAGATCCTGTAGCAACAGTAAAAATCCTATAACCTAAAACACTTTTATTACCAGATAATCTTTGAACTGACACAAAACTAACATATAAAATTACTAATAAAACAAAAAAAACTTTAATACTTATAAAAATGAAATTTAAAAACTTTTTCAAAACTACAACACGCTCCAATACTATTCTTATAAAGTATAACATATTTAAACAAAAGAAAAAAGACTAATAAAAGTCTTAAATTTAATTATTATAATCATTTAACATTCCTGTATAAACTTCCCTACAACCTTCTATATTTGCAAAATCTTCAGGTTTAATAATCTCTGGTAATTCTATTTGTAAATTAGAATTATCTAAAACATACTTTACAAACTCAGCACAGTAAAAATGTCTTTCCCTCTTTATTTTTAAATGAAGAGCAACTGCAAACAATCCAATAATATTAAAACGATAACTTTTTTTATCTAAATCTATTTTTTTAATTATTTTACTAATCTTCTCATATTGTCTCTCATCAACCTCTAAAGAATAGATTTTAGTTTTTGTTTTACTAAATCTTTTAAAAGTACCATACTTAGGAGATTCTTGAACAAAACCAGCAAAAAAAGGAACATATGGATTTAATCTTCCAAAGCTATACATATGTTTTAAGTTTTCATCTAAAGAAATAGACACATGTGAATACTCTTTTTGTGTATAAATTCTTACTAATTTAGATAAAAGAGTACCTGAATAAGTTAAAACAATATATATTTTACTCATATTAACTACCACATCCTAATAAAATTATATCATTAAAAATATTAACTGACAATAATAAACATCTTATTCCATTCCTAAAAATTTCTTATACATTTTAACTGTATTTAAATTATCAACATTTTCATTTTTTATATATTCTTTATCTAACAATTCTAAAATAATTTTAATTTGTTTAAGTTCTTCTTTAGTAGGGACTACATTATAAATAGTACATCCTATCCACAATAATATACAACTATAATCATCAAAATCTGCATATCCTTCTTTTAAATAACGAATTAAAAATTGATACTCCCTATTTTTTATTTTCATATTTAATTCATAACTATCTAAATGTGTTATCATATTTTCTTGCTTATCTAAAACAGTATAATAATTTAAATCTTTTATAGATTGAAGATATTTATCAAACATCTCAACAACTCCTAAAAAACCTTTTGTTGTTGTTGATAAACTCATAAAATTATCATCTTTGCTTAAACAATTTTGAGAAGGTCGACAAACAATCATTGGAATAATAGATTTAAACTTTTTATAAATACTTTCATTAATACTATCATCAACAATAGCAAAAAAACTAGTTGTATATCCTACACTATTTGAAATAAAAGTATCAACTTTATTACTATTAAAACCAAATTCTTTATTTTCTACTAAATCATCATTAAAATTATATATTCCTCCAAAAAAATAACTTTTTCCAATCTCTACAGTTTTAATAAGATTTCTATCAAAAATTTCTAAAACTTTCTTTACCGATTCGTAATTAGAACTATGTGTTGAAATACTAATTTGAACTTTTTTTGCTCCAAATCTTTTTCTAATTTCATTTAATTGCCTAAGAAAATAAGTCGCTAATTTATCATCTAATCCGTCTAATGTTCCTTCTATATCTAACATAATATTAATTATATCTTTTTTATTATTATGAAAATTACTGTTATCTATATAATCACCTTTTTGGTGTTTCTCATAAAACTTTGCTTTTCGATATTCTGAAATCCAACTATCTTTTTTATTCATAATTAACCTCCAAAATTTTTATACCAAATAAAAAACAACCAAATTAAGATTTTTAAATTATTTTACATATTTACTTTTATTTTTTTCTAGTTTTATTAAATCTATAATAGGAATATTTCCTTCCAGATTTTTTTCTACTTGACTAATTTTTTCATCCCTTAAAGCATTAATTTTATTTAACACAATACTTCTTAATTCATCATTTTTTACTTCATTCATAATTTTAATAAATTCATCGCACTTATAATTAATTAAAGCTTTTAAATAATCATTACTAGTAATTTTGCTCTTTTCCATTAAATCCAAAACAGAATTTAATGAATCTGTTGAACATAATCCTTCCCAACCTTCTATAAAACAAAAATTATTATAATACAAAAAATTTAGTAAAGCTGAAAAATCTAAATATATTGAAATTAAATTATACAACTCAACCTTATTTTCATCATACTCAGGATGATTTTCATTAAAAGAAGCATTACCAAAATGTTCACATAAATCATTTTGTAAAATTGGAGATATTAATTGAACTAATGGAGTTGTACAATATGCATCGACTTTTAATTTTTTTCTATATACAAAATCATTTTCTGAAAAGAAAAAACAATCTTTTAAAATTTCAAATATTCTATCAACATTTATACACTCCTCTTCCCTTAAATATATTTTAAATAATGAAAAATAATCTTCAAAACTAAATCCAATAAATAATTTTTTATAAAAAGAATCATCAAACTTTTTTCCTAATTCTTCTCTTTCATATTCAATATTACTCTTTTTAATAAAACTAACTTGTTTATTATAAATTATTTTTAATTCTCTTTTTAAAGTTTCATTTGCCATACATAAACCCCTCAAATAAATTTAGCCTATTATACTAAAAAAACACTTATTTTTCAAGTGTTTATCAAAATTTTAAATTAAAATAATTCTTTTTCATTAAATTTAAATATGTTTAAATGGAGCTCGACTTTTTATTTTACCTAAAAAAAGCACTTTATTTGTATTATTATCTTTTATATTTGCACATTTAATTTCATTATTATAATAACTAGTAAAATAATAACTTCCTGTATTTAAATTCATAAAATTAGTATATTGAGTATATTCTGGATTTTTATTATTTGCAATTACTAATCCCTTAGGAATAGTCACTAATTTCATAAGATGAAAACAAGAAAGTATCATCTCTTCCCTTGTACTTGGTAATTGCATGAACTTTTTAGCAAAAGTAATTCTAACAAATCTAGAAGGAGAAGTAAAATCTCCAGGTAAACCATATCCACCTGTTCCCTTACTTAATGCTTTTATAGTTAAATCTCCCCATTCTTTTAATCCTGGTGATTGAGGACTTACCATCATATAATTACTTAAATTTGTATAATGCCAAGTTAAATCTGGACTATTAGCTAATACCCCTACAGGATTTGGCAAAATAGATAAACCATTTTTAGTACACTCTATTGCAACACTTTTTCCTGTTTTATCAGTCGCAATCCAATGAAGTGGCATTATATGATTAGTTACAGGATCAGGCACTCCTATAATTTCAAGTACTGAAGCCAAAGACATTACTTCTTCTACATCTTTACAATTACTTAACAAATAATTAACTAATTCTACACTAGTAACAGATAATTTATTAACACTTGGTTTACTTTGGAAATGAGCATAACCTGGAAAATAAAGAGCAGCTACTCCTAAACCCTTTTCATTCATACCATCAGCTGCTAAAAGTTTACCTGTTGGCTGTCCAGTACAAATAAATGAATATTTAGTATAATAAAATTTATTTAAATAATCTCCTCCATATTTGTAATTTTTAGGAACAATATATGCTTCTAAATCAAGTTCATAATTAAAATCCATTGTTCTACCAAAAAAGACTTCATTTTGTTTAGATACTAAAGAAATTGCTGTACACATAAAACATTTCTCCTTTATTAAAATTTATTCAGAATTATGTTTTATATGATTTTTTAATCTATATAAATTATTTAAAAAAATAAATTTATAACAATTTTATATTCCCAAATTTATATATTCTCCACTTTCACAATGACTATAAAACTCTTGAGTAGAAATATGATATTTAGGTTTTTTATACTTAAACAAATGTAAATTTTCTGAAATATAACAATTATTTAATTCATATTTGATAAACTTATTTCTTATATCTTTTAAAAGTTCATCTAAACTTTCATATTCATGAATTCCTCTAAACATTTCCCAAGAATGTTCAAACCAATAATATTTATTATTTTTTTCAAACGTTAAAAATGTATGTGTTGGACAATTATTTCCATCATAATGAACTAAAAAATAAGTTTTAATGTTAAAATCATTTCCTTTAAAATAATATCTTTCAAGTTCCACTTGATCCCAACATACACCAATTTTATTTTTTATAATTTCCTTAGGAGATTGTAACACGTAATTATCTGAATAACTTTCATCAACTAGAACATGTTTTTTATTATCCTTATCAATCCAACCATATTCAATTTCTTTCATTAAATCCATTATTTCAAATTCGTTATAGTAATTCCAAATATTTAATTGTCCTTTAGCTTTTATAGGATTTTCTAATGGTATTATATCTTCTAATATCCAAGCATATCTTCCTTCTTCATACTTACCACAAATATATTCTTGACGATTATTTTTTTTAATATTCTCTACATAGTCTTTAGTCATATAAATACAATCAACCAAATTACATTTACAAACTATATAACCGAAGTTAAGAGGTATATTATCTACAAGTAACATAAATTGTTTATCTTCTTTCCAATCTTTTGGAATAGAAGTAGCACTAGCATGAATATATAATTCACCACGATAATCCGTCTTCCAACTTCTTGTTTCAACTAACTTCTTGTTCTCTTTTATTAAAGTAGCACATGGCTCTGTCAAACTTAATACTTTCATTTTTTTACACCTTCATTTTTTACCATTCAATTACATTTAAATTATCAAACCTATTTTTCCAACTTGCTACTTTCTTATCATATAATTCTTTAGAATTTCCATTATGTTTTATAGGTCTAATCGTTCTACTATAAATATCACTTAACCCATATGGTGCATAAACTTTAATATTACCATTTATCTTTGTAATTCCTATAGCATGTACAGTGGCTATCCATTTACTCATAGCATCCTAAGAATTTTTATATTGCAAAACATTATCCCCTTGACCATGTTCTATTTTCCATAAATGCATTCTTGCTTCATAGGAATATTTAGTTAGTTTAGGTACTATTCTCCTTTACTTATAAAAGTGGAAGGAGGTGACATTATGAGAAAGTCAGAGAAATATCTTTGCACCATCATAATACTCCTTATTATTGTGATTTTAATCATATTAATAAAAATAGTACCAACTGTTTAAGTCGGTACTAATACTGTTTTAACGGAATAGTACCTAGCGCTTCAAAACTAGATATTCCTTTTTTATTTTATGCAAGTTTCTTTGACATATTCATAATATCATAAAAACGACTTTTTGACAAGTCGTTTTCTATTGCTACTCGAAAGTTCAAGTTTACTATCATCTGGTGTCCTAAGGAAGGATGTACAACAACTTTTATTTTATTACTTTATATTTCAATTGAATATATGAATTTTCTAATTGGTTGCATTCAATTAATTGTAGAGCCTTTAACTTATTAAGATCTTCAGAAGAAGTTATTGCTTCTCCATCTATTAAAGTTGATGTATCTTTTCCTCCTACCAATAACGGAGCAATAACTACATTTACATAATCAATTAAGTTTTCTCGTAAAAATGAACCATTTAATGTTCCTCCTGATTGAATTGTAATTGATTCTGCATTATATTTTTCTTTGATATCAGATAACAAAGTACTTAAATTTAAAGTATCATAAAATAATATATCAAGATTATCATATTTTTCTTGTAATGAATATGCTATATGATTTTTATTTGTTGTAACAAGTATAAATCTATCAACCCAATGACATATATAATCTATACCTTTTTCATTTAAGTGAGGTTTGTTATCTATAATAATGAATCTACAATCTATTTTATCATGGTATTCTGTTTTTTCGTTAACACCAATTTTAGCCATGACTCTACCTGTATTTAGTGAATAAAAATCTGTAGTTGCTTCAATTTCATAATATTGATAAAGTCCTTCTTTAACACCATCTATTTGACACCAATCTTTATCTGCATCAAGATTGTCATTATTTCCACTACTAATTTTTCCATCTAATGATTCCAACATAAAAAGTGTTGTTATAGGTTTTTCTTTCATATATACCTCCTACACGTTCATTGATACTGTCAACGTACAAGTGTGTTTACTAAACTGACAATATCAATTTAATTTCTACAAATATTCTATCATAAATTTATGCATATTAAAACTCGAAACATAAAGTTCGAGTTTTATATCAATCTGGTGCGTTTACTGATGGGGTTTTGCACTCACCAATAAAAAAATAAGTTCATTGATATTTGATATATTTATTATATCGTTTATCTTAATTTAAAGCAATATCATTTGTTGCAGAAATTGTAATTTTTTATTTATTTCTTTTTACATATATTATTCCTATTATTGAAGTAATCACAATAACTGTAAGTGGAGCTACTTTAAAAAATAGCCACTCAAATGAATGCCATAATGTTCCAATAATAGACCATTCAGGATCACTATAATCCCAAGATTGATATGGACTACCTAATACTTCTAATAATATAAAAAGTAATATAATGCATACATCTGTAATTATTAAGAAGTTTACTATTCTTTTTCTTTTTTGCTTTTTCCTCATAGATAATTGCTCATTAACAACTTCTAATTTTTCAGATATTGCTTTTAAATCATTTTTTGCTTTTTCTTCTATACTTTCACCAAGAATTTCACTAACTGGTGTTTCAAAAATTTCTGATATAGTGATTAACATATCGGCATCAGGAACCGACAATCCTGATTCCCATTTTGAAATTGTTTGTCTAACAACATTTAATTTAATACTTAATTCTTCTTGTGAAAGTCCTTTATTTTTTCTTAATGTTTTTAAATTATCTTTTAACATATTACATTTTCTCCTTTCATCAAGTTAAGTATATTATAAGTGTTCCGTTGCTACAAGCAATGCGTTTTAACATTTCAACAAATTTAGTCCTCAATTTTCATAATGATATCATAAGCAGTAGAACATTCTTCTTTTGATAATTTTGTTTCATTAACTAGATATTCTATTGCCTCATCTCTGTTATCAAACTTTTTTAATATTTCTCTTACTTCTTTAAACTTTTCAATAACAGTTTGGATTTCACTATTCATAATTTCTCATCTCACTTTCAAATTGTAATTTATCATCCACAAGTCATTTAAACTGTTACTTAACTTCGTACCATTCATTAGTATCTGGTATTTTAGTATTTTCAAAATAATCTTTGAAAATTTTTAATACTTCGTTCTTTGTTAAATTATCTATTCCGAGCAATTTAAATTTACCTTTATTATCTTTAAAACTTATTTCTACATGAAATTTCTCCATATCATTTTTAGCATTTCCAACAGTTATATCATTGTATGTTTGTATAAAATTCGTATTTTCTATTATTTTTGATGGAGTTAAAATCAAATGCTGTGATTCCAAAGTATCTACTTTATCTATTTCTTGTTCGATTATATCAATATTTACATTTTCAATTTTCTCATTGTCATTTTCTAAACTCCAACTAATCTCTTGTAATTCTTGTTTTGCTTGTTCTAAATCTTTTTTTAAATACTTTTTCATTCCTAAGAAAACTCCTATAACTAATATGATTATGATTAAACAGATTACTATAATTATTTTATTATCTTTCATACATTTTCCTCTACAACTTACTATAAATCTTTCAAGCTACGAAATTGTAATTTGTATTACTTATATAATCTAATCACTTGATAATTATAGTAATCTTCTGTTTCTTTTATTGCCAAAGCAATACCTTTTCCACTTTGTGCATTTTCATCTTTTGTCGAAATTTTTTTTGCTGTATTTATTAACTCATTAATTTCATTATCAGTTAAATCATAATTATTAGCTTTTATCAATTTTCTTACATACTCAATAGCCAATTCTTCATTAGAACTATTTTTTGGATAATAAATTGCTATCATTTCAACGATATCTTTTTCTTTATTCCCAGTATATTTTTCTGGTACAGCATAGCAATAAATATCATCATATAATCCATACCAATAATTATTATCCTGAATAGTTAAATAATCATCACTTGCTGGATATTCTAAACCATTATCCATTATTTCAGTATTAAATTTAGCAATTAAAATATTCAATGTTTCTTCTTCAACTGTACCATATTCTTTTTCTATTTCTTGTAATTCTTGTTTTGCCTTTTCTAAATCTTTACTTAAATATAATTTTATTCCTAAAGAAATTCCTATAGCTAATATAATTGTTATTAAACAAATTACTATAATTATTTTATTATTTTTATTTTTCATATTATATCTCGTATAATCAATCTTATAGAAATATTAATCTAATTGATTGATCCCTTTCTATTATATTTTTGAATTATTATAATTCTAGAATTATAATAATTTCGCACTGTGGATTTGTATCTATTTTATTACAGCCATTTATTTGGACTGGTTAAAGGAGTCTCAAACCACAGTTTTCTATTTTAATTGTTAATTAGTTAGTTAACACTTTTGATGTTTTATTATACTACAAGTTTACAAGGTAGAAAATCTAGTGGTCAAACTATTCAGTGCAAACAAACTATTTTAGGAGGTGCTTATAATGATATATTATGTTGGTATTGATATATCAAAGTATAAACACGATTTCTGTATTATCTCAAATACAGGTGAATTAATTGTAGAAAATTCATCTTTTGAAAACAACGAAAAAGGATTTCAATATTTGTTAGAACTATTGAAACCCTACGATAAATCACAAGTCCGAATTGCTTTTGAAGCAACTGGACACTACTCTTTGAATTTGGAGTTGTTTCTAACCAATCAAGAGTATTCTTTTATGAAAATAAATCCTCTCGTTGTACATCAATTTCTAAAAGCTCGCAGCTTACGTAGAACTAAGACAGATAAAGCAGATAGTTTAACTATGGCTTTTTATCTAATGTCTGTTCCTTACAAACCAAATTCGTTGTTATTATATCATATTTATACTTTAAAGTCACTTTGTAGAGCTAGAGAACAATTGATTAAAGAAAGAAGTAAAATTGCTGTTCTTTTAACGAATCAACTTGATTTAACTTTTCCTGAAATAAAACCTTTTTTTAATAATAAAATATCTAGTACTTTATTATTTATTTTAGACAGATATAAGAATATTTCTCATATCTCTTTAATGAAAGATTTTAATTCAATAAGCAATGTATCTCGTGGCAAATTTTCTTATGCCAAATTTGTTAAGTTAAAAGAGCTAGCTAAAAACTCAGTTGGTTTTCATAATGAAAATACTGATTTACTTATTTCTACTTATATATCTATCTACAATGACTTTTCTGACAAAATAGATTCAATAGATAAACAAATTTCTACAATTATCAAAGAACTTAATCCTAGAATTCTTTCAATTCCAGGTATAGGAGAAATTTCTGCTGCAAGTATTTTAGCAGAATATGGAGATATTTCTAATTTTTCTTCTCCGAATAAAATGCTAGCTTTTGCAGGTTTAGATCCAAGTATTATTCAATCTGGGACATTACAATATAATGGCAGGATGGTTAAACATGGATCTGGTCATCTCAGATATGTTCTTATGAACTCTGCAATGATTATTCTAAGATATTCTCCTACTTTTTATGACTTTTATCTAAAGAAACGTTCTGAAGGTAAATGTCATAGAGTTGCTTTGTCTCATGTTTGCAAAAAACTTATTAGAGTAATTTACATATTAGAGAAAAAGCAAATTAATTTTGATCCGTCTTTATTGAAATAATTGATTATTCAATTTTTCAAAATTTCACTTTTGTGAAATCTTTTTGGCATGGGGTTCTTTTCCAATTTTAATTTTTGAAAGAAAAACTATTGACTTTTAATAGTTAGACTCCTTTACAAATTACTATTTATCGCTTTGTTTATACTAACTATTATACCATGGAAAAAGCTGATTTTCTATATCAGCTAATTTACTTTTGTATATTTATCTTGTACTTTGTCTGGAAGTTCATCATATTGCACTTCTTTCCAATTAGAAACTCCTCTAGTCATCATGTATGTTAATTCTAAATAAGCATCTTCTCTTAATTCCCTACTTGTTTTAAATTTTATTTCTTTTTCTTTTCCATTTTTATCATAACAAGTTAATGTATATTCATAATTCATACCATCAGATGAACTAATACTTTCTATCTTTGTATTATCAATTTGTGTATAATATGCAGAAGATTGATAAACCAAGAAGTAATATGCTCCACAATATAAAGCTAAAAATACTATTGTACCTATAACTATTGGCAATTTTTCTTTTATAAATTCCATTTTCTAATTTCTCCTATTTTATTTCTATATTTACTTTTCCAGAATAATTATCTCCATTTATAATTAGATAATTACTTCCATCTTTAACATTAAAATCAAATTCATAAGAACCATCCTCTATTGCTAAAGATTCTTCTTTTTCTTTTAATTTCATGTATATTTTTATATTTCCATCAGAATTTTCGACATTTAATTTAATATGAATATTATCATTATCTCTTTCAATAGTAGTTCCGCCAAATATTACTTCTTCTCCTTTAAACTTTTTATAAGTAACTTCGTATGTTCCTGTATAATGATCTTCTCCAAATTCACGATTTCCTTTTAATTTAGATTGACTTGTCAAAACCATATCTCCTACTTTTTCATTAGCACTTTTATATATATTTAAAAATCCATCTTTAGTACATCCAGAACATAATATTAATGTAAAACATAAAGTTATTAACAATAATCCTATCTTTTTCATGTATCATCACCTTTCTTTTAACAATTTGACTTTGTGTTAGATTTCGTTTCTAATAATTTTTAGTAATTCAAAATTACCTTTATCTAAAAATATGGCATTTAATCTTTCAACTTGTTCCTTCAATTCAGAACTATCACTTCCTGTTAGCATAATGAACTTAGTATTTATATTATTTTCTCTTATTTAAGTATAGATAATCCATTACTATTTCCCATATCATAATCAGAGATAATTAAATCAAATTTTATTTTTTTAATATTTTCTAATGCTTCTTCTCCACAAGAAGTTGTTATAATCTTTAGTGTATCTTTTTTTAGTGCTTGACTTAACAATTCAAGAAATGTTTTATTACCATCAGCTAATAATATAGTTTTTACTTTTAATCATCCTCTTGTCTTATCGTGCTAATATATTTTACTTTAAAGAAATTATCATAATAGATTTTTTTATTTTTCACGAGTGCCAAGGCATTTATTAAGTAAAACAATAATATACTAATCATAGTCAAAATATATAGCCAAGATGCCTCTAAAAATTCTAAATTTAATCTCTCTGTTATAAATAATGCAAATGCTATTGTAATAAATAAACTTCCAAAATAATAAACATAAAGAAATACGATACGCAAAGATATTTTTATTAATCTATACTTGTGAAATTCTAATCTTACATTCAAAAATCTTCCACCTAATGTTTCACCATTTTTAAAATATGGATAAATAATATAATAAGCAATAAATGTTATTAACAATAAATATCTAATATGTAAAAAGATACTTATAAGTAAAGTAATAAACATATACAAGAAACAATCTAGTCCAAATACTGTAATTCTTCTAAATCCTGAAACAAATTCTCCAGCACTAATAGATTTTCTATCTATTTCATCTCTTGTTGGAAGAAAGTTATCTATAAATCCCATTATGAAATACCCTATCATTCCACCTAATGTATTCATAATTAAATCATCTACATCAAATACTCTATATTGATATGGGTAGAAATGGTATAAGCCTGTAAGCTGTGTAATCTCAAAAAATAAACTTAAACATAGACATAATATGACTGTTTTTTTAAAACTACATTTATAGTAATACCTTAAATACATTCCAAACGGAATTGTCATAAAAATATTAAAGATAACAGTATAAAAACAAGGCTCTGTAAGTGCTTTTAGATATGTACTAGGATTTGTTAATACAAATGATGATTCTTTTATAAAATCATTTACAAATCCAAATGGAATTAATTTTATCATATTTGGTTTATAAACAACTTCATTTCTTTCTGGAAGTGGTAGTATAACTAAAAAGAATATTGTTATCATATAAAGAATGAATGAATAGACAATTAACACTCTAAACGGATTAATTGAACCATATTTATGATATTGGTGTAAGATAAATGGAATCGAAAATAACAACGCAATGAAAGGAAATACTAATATTGCAGTTTTTATAGATATTATATAATTCATAAAACAAATTAAGGATTAGCAGTTTATTACTAATCCTTATTCCTTTTTAAAACTGCTATGATAATAATAACTATGACTACTATACCAATAGGAATTAAGATTGGTAACCATGTATCTTCTACACTCTGCCAAACAGCATTCCAGTTATATGCTAGTAACATATTAATATCTCTCCTTTATGATATTTTTACTACAATAATAAGTGATTAAGAAATATCCACCATATATAATTACCATAAAGATTGTAGTCATTATAATAGATGGTAATAATTGATCGTTACCAAATACTTCTAAAATTTTCATAGCAAACATTATTCCAAAGACAGAGTGAATTAAAGCAAGTATTAAAGGAAGCATAAAGAAGATTGCAATTTGTCTAAATAATGCCTTATTAATCATCTTTTCATCTGTACCAATTTTTCTTAACATTCTAAATCTTTGTTTATTATCACTACTTTCGGAAAGTTCTTTTAATCCAAGAACTGCTGCACTACTAATTAAGAAAATTACTCCTAAATATAATCCAATAAATGTTACCATAGCTGATAGCCCAGTTGTTGCCTCTTTAATAGATAATCTGGTAGAACCACTAGGAAGCAAATAATCATTTGCCTTTGGATTTTTGTCTAGTGCATTAATATTATTTTCTATTTCTTCTATCTCATTTTTATCTGATGTATTATAATTACCAATAAGATGATTTTGAACTAAATAATCTTCATTTATAACATTATCGGAAACTAATATAATTCCTGTATTGATGTGATTACTAGACATTTCTAAGAAACCATCTTGGCAAGAATTATATTTTGGTTTTAAAGTATGTCCGAACAAATTAATAGCTTCCCCATTTTCTAAAGCCATATTTCTAATTTCAACCATTGACTTAAAATCTGCAACAATCATATATTCATCATCTTTAAGAGAATATTCTTCATTTCCATATAATCTTGCTACTTTATTATAATCACTTATTTTTATAATTGATTCTTTTGTATCATATTGTAAAAAAGGAAAACTTGTTCTTACTGAATCTAGTTTTGATCCTAAAGTATGATTCATTGTTAAATCTGGTGTTGCATAAGTATTAATTTCAACATATTCTTTTACATCCCTAGTAATATCATAATTGAATATATTAAACATTTCTAATACAGTATAATGAGAATTTTTAATTTTATTATCATTATAACCATAAGCTCTAAAACTATCATAGTATTTATCCATGTTCATATTAGTTGTAAACATGAAGTCAGCAGGTGCTAATTCTTTTATATTGGCGTTCATTGAGTTCTTCATAGTTAGACAAGCAGATAATAAGCATATTGTAATGAATAACATTAAACAAATTATTGTTGTTGAAAATACTGTTGTATTTATCTTGCTACTAAATTGTCTTAATGTAAAACTATTTAATCCTTTATAATAAAAATTTTTCATACTTCTAGCAATTCTTAAAAGAAGTCCTGATAAAGACCAGAATATAAAGAATGTTGATACACAACCCATTACTATTGGAACTAATATATCTTCAGCTTCTTGCAAAGTTAGAAATTCAACTGTTACTAGATGATATGCCTTACCTAAAACTAAACATGAAATAATGAAAATAATTATACATAAAATTGGATTTTTTAGTTTAATTTTCTCACTTGTTTTAGCACCATTTAATAAATCTATTAACTTACATTTACTTACACTATAAGTGTTAAATATCATTACAAATAAATACATTATTCCAAAGTAAATTATTGTTTTAATACAAGAACTACTAGAAAATACAAATGCAAATTTTGTTAAATCTGCTTCAAACATATTGGCAACTACTAAACTCATTAATTGTGATAGAATAATACCTATTCCAAGACCGACTACTAATGAAATAATGCCAATAAATAATGTTTCAAAGAATAATATTAAAGATATTTTCCTTTTGCTCATACCAAGAGTTAAGTAAACACCAAATTCTTTATTTCTCCTCTTCATTAAAAATCTTGAAGCATATATAATCAAAAATCCTAAAATAAATGATACAAACACGCTAACTCCTGATAACATTGTCATCATAAGTTCAATTAATTCTTCTGTGGATGATGAAACATCCATCATTACTGTTTGCGATTCAAGTGCATTAAACACATAAAATATTGCTACACCAAGAATAAGTGTAAAAAAGTAGATGGCATAGTCTTTAATACTTTTCTTGATGTTTTTTAGCGATAACTTACAAAGCATCATTCAAATCTCCACCAAGTAAAGTAACAACATCAATAATCTTATCAAAAAATTCTTTACGAGAATCATTACCCTTATGAATCTCTTTAAAAATCTTACCATCTTTGATAAAAATAACACGCCTTGCATAAGAAGCTGTAAAAGCATCATGTGTTACCATTAAAATGGTAGCTCCAAGTTCATCTAAATAATTAAACTTTTCAAGTAACATTTTTGCAGATTTAGAATCTAATGCTCCAGTTGGTTCATCAGCAAGTATTAGTTTTGGATCTGTAACAATAGCTCTAGCAGAAGCTACTCTTTGTTTTTGTCCTCCACTCATTTGATATGGATACTTTTTTAAAACTTCCTTAATATCTAGTTCTTCAGCAACTTTCTTTATCTTTCGATCAATCTCTGTTGCTGAAACATTTTGAATAGATAAAGCTAGTGCTATATTTTCATAAGCTGTTAAAGTATCTAACAAATTAAAGTCTTGAAAGATAAAGCCTAACTCTTCTCTTCTAAATTTATTTAATTGATTTCCTTTTAGTTTAGTAATGTCTTCTCCACCGACATAAATATGTCCTGAAGTTACTTTATCAATAGTTGAAATAACATTTAAAAGAGTTGTTTTTCCACTGCCTGATGCTCCCATGATAGCAACAAATTCGCCTTTTTCAACTTTAAATGATAAATTATCAATTGCCTTTGTTAAAGATGAACGACTACCATAATATTTTTCAATCTTGTCAACTTTTAAAATATTTTCCATATAATTTCTCCTTCCATTAACAATAATAAATTAAAAATATTATTTTGTCGTTCGTTTAATATTACAGAACCATTACTTTTTTGTAACATTACTTTAAAACTTCGTAATATTTATCTTTTGCAAATGATATATATACTCGTGTATATTTATTTAAAGCAGACTCAATTTCAATTTTATGCCCTAGTTTATCACACATATTTTTAGCAAGAAAGAGTCCCATACCGGTTGATTTACCTTTTGTTCTTCCATTTTCTCCTGTGAATGTTTTATTAAATACTTGTTTTAAATCTGATTCTTTTATTCCTATTCCATTATCTTCCACTATAAGTGTGGTTTTATTTTTTTCATCTCTTACTGATATTTTAATATAAGAACCTGCAATATCTCTTTTGTACTTAATACAATTATTAATAATTTGTCCTAATATGAATTCTAACCATTTAGAATCTGTTAAAACTTTTACATTAACATTACGAGCATTATAATCAATTTTATTTTCAAGTAGATCATCCATATTCTTTAAGCCTACATTTTTAATTACCTTTGATAAATCTGTTTCTTTGATTAAATAGTCTTTTTCAGCATTTTCACTTCTCACATAATATAATACTTGATCTACATAGTCTTCTAATCGTTTTAATTGTGTTTGTACTTTTTTATCAAACTTATCTTTATGATTGTTAATTATAAGTATTAAAGTTGCTAGTGGTATCTTCACTTCATGAATCCACATTTCTATATAATTTTTAAAGTCATGCCATTGCTCTGTTATCTTATTTACATTTTCGCTCATTGATTTATTAATTTCATAAAGTGCTTGGTATAATAATTCTCCATCATAAAACTCTGGTTTAACAAGAGTTTCTAATACTAAATAGCTTTTATCTAATACTTCAATATTAGAAAGTAAGTCTGTATAAAATTTTTTCTTTCTTAAATAATCAATTAAGAAAAGAGAGATAAATAAAGTTCCCAGTACAAATAAAGATGCCATTATTACTCCATTATCTACTTTAAAAGCAAAGAATATAAGTAGCAAAATACCAAAAGCAATTAAAGATAAAACAATAGCATATAATTTATCTCTTAAATATTTTGAAAACCTCATGATAAAATATACCCCATTCCTTTTCTAGTATCTATTGCATCTTCATATCCAATATTCTTTAACTTTGCTCTTAATCTGCTAATATTAACAGTTAAAGCATTATCATTGATAAACTCTTCGTTATTCCATAAATCAGTCATTAATTCATCACGAGTTACAATTTTATTTTGATGATTTAATAAATAACTAAATATTATCATTTCGTTCTTTGTTAAAATAATTTCCATATCATCTCTTTTTATAATACCTTTACCTATATTAATACTTAAATCCTTATATGCAAGAATATTTGATTCATTATTAACTCTTTTTAAAACTGCACCAATTCTTAAAAGAAGAATATTTGGATTATATGGTTTTGTTATATAGTCATCTGCTCCATAAGAAATAGATAGAGCTTCATCTGTTTCTGAATTATTACTTGTTACCATTATTACAGGAATATTTGAAGACTTTCGTAAATCTTGTAACAATATTTCTCCATTTATATATGGTATATTTATATCAAGTAGTATTAAATTTGGAGAAGAACTTAAAATTTCATTTAAAGCATTTTTAAAATCTTTTAATATAATAGCTTTATAATTGTTATTTTCTAAAAGTTCTGACAGTTCATTACATATTGCATCTTCATCTTCAACAATCATGATTTTCTTCATATATTCCACCACATTTCTATATATTATTATACCACGAATATGATATATCTTCCCTTACAGTTTTGTAACATTAAAAAACAAATCAAATTTAATGATCTGCTCTACAAACTTGCTAATATAAATCAAGTACTTTTTATGAATTTTTATAACTTTTTTTAATTATAAATTTAGACATGCTAACGCAGACCTATTGCTAGGTCTTTTTTTAACAATTATATCTTAAGACCTACCAAGTACCTAATTCAATATATTTCTTCTTTAGTATACCATAATATTGCCTTAAAAACTTATTTAATCCTGCTATTTTGGCTGATTTCTTACATTTGCCTTCTGCTTCCTTTTTAACTATATAATTATAAACTTCACAATCAACTCTACAAAATGATTTTATAGATTGCATAACTTCAAATTCTGTTTTTCTCAAATACTTATTACCTCGTTTAGAAATATGTCTATTTGGTGCTTCATACTTTCCAGATTGATATGGTGGAGAATCTATTCCTGCATAAGCAATTAGACTACCAGCATTTTTAAATCTTCTTATATCTCCAATCTCTGCAATCAATAATGGTGCTAATCTATCTCCAACACCTTTCATATTTCTTACTTCTTTGTATTCATCCATGCTCTTGGCAATTTCGTTCATCTTTGCTATAATTTCATTAGTTGTTTCAATCAGATTGATTAAAGCAACCACACGCTTATTTAATATAAGTTGTGTGCTTGAATTTGATGGACAAGATGGAACTGATTTTTTAGCTAGTTCGTAAACTTTTATAGCTAAATTTCTACCAGCTCTTTTTTGTCCTATTTTTTGTGCAATCTTTTCAACATCATTTAAAAATGTTTCTAATTTCTTTTTTCTAATAATTTCTGGATCACTAAATTTTTCAAATATCTTTAATCCTACTATGAAAAATTGAAAGAAAAACAAAAAGGTAGTTTTTAATGATTTATATCTAAAAAGAATAACTAATAAATATCAGTTCTATATATAATATACAACACTTTTAAAAATTATTAAATACTTCTATAAGAAATGGCGAAATCTTTTCGTTTTTTAAATCTTCTAAGGATTTAATAAATCTATATTCAGAATGCTCTTCTTCTTGCAAAATTATATCATCAATTCTTGATTTCAATTCACATAAATATACTAATCTAATAAAAATAAGATTTTTAGATTTATCTAAATTACTATCTTCATGTATGACACTTGTTGGAATAATATCTAAACCAACTTCCTCTTTAGTTTCTCTAATTACAGCTTCTCGAGGTAGTTCACCATATTCTGCTAATCCTCCAGGTATATCCCAATATTCTGGAAATGTTGTTTCCAGTTTTGACCTTTTCGTAACTAAATATCCATCTTTTGTCTTTATCAAAGTATGAACAATTATTTTATTTCCATTCATTATAATCACACTCCTACGATCTATTTTATCATATATATGTCAAATTTTCTTGAAAATGATTTTACTGACATTTTCAAGAAAATTTGACATTTCTTATTTAGGGAATAGTATTTAGATACTTTTTAAATAATTTTCAAATTCTGATATCTTAATTTTATTACTCAAGTTTTCTATATAGATATTTGTTTCATAATTAAATGCTAAAAATGTAATACCTTTAATAATTATTCTATGTGGTTCTACATAAGATAGGTTTGTTCTTTCTATTGTTCTAATTGAACCTTTTTGTATTTCACATTTAGTATTGCAAAAATTACATACAAATTCCAGTTTCTTTTTTAATGCTTCTTCAATATCAATTTCTTGTTTAATAATATTTACCATTAAATCATCCCTTCCTTTTACACAACAAAAAATCAATTCCATTTCTAGAATTGATATTTATTAGTAAATTGAACCAAAGTTCAACCAGATTCTTTAATGGTGCCCTTCGGGAGGACGTACAGCAACTCCTAGAGCAAAAGAAATAGTTAGTAATAAATTTAACTAACTATAGTATATCACATATTTTAAAATTTTATCTTGTTTTTTTTCTGATAAAATTCTTATACGTTTCTATTAAATCTGGATCATTTTGATTTTCAGGTAGATTATCTAAATCAAAAAATCTCATTTCTTTAGATTCTGAATCCCATTTCAATTCTCCAGAATACTTCCTAATACAATAAAGTGCCGTATTGTTTATAACAACATCACCATTCGGATAATCATTTCTTCTACTAGCCCCAGAAACTATATCAATTAATTCTAAATCTTCTTCCTTAACATCTAAATTTGTTTCCTCTTTAATTTCTCTAATGACTGTATCTTGAAACCTTTCTCCCAATTCTTGACAACCACCAGGTAATCCCCATCTATCTCTATCTGCTCTGCTTTGTAATAATATTTGTCCATTTTCATTTACAATAATGGCAGCAGCACCATCTTGTAAAAGAACAAATTTATGTTTTAAAACTCCCATACAAAGTCTTGTAAATACTGGATATCCAATTATATTACTTAATTCAATTATTTCATTTGGTGAAAGTTCATTAATGATATTTATTAATTCTTCATATGATAAATTTCTTTGTTCTTGAGTAGATAGGTTTTTAATTTTGTTTAGAATCTCTTGACTATTCATATACCACATCACTCCTTATAAGCAATAATAGTATATCATATTTTTTTAATTTTACAAAATAAGTCATTCCAAAAAGATTTATCTTTTTCACACGTTCATTGATTATGTCAATGTACAAGTGTGTTTACTAAATTGACACCATTTAGTATATATGGACTACGATTTTAAAAATAATCGTAGTCCTTTTCTTCAATATGATTAGTTAATTATTTCTCTTTTGATGTATCTTTAACAATATCATTTATATCAGCTTCACTATATAAATGATTATCGTAACATTCTTTTATTTGCTCACTAACTAAATCTTTTTCTTTATCAGTACCAATAGATAATATTTTCTTAAATATACCTTTTAGTAATTGAAGCAAATTAGAAATAAAACTTTTTAAAGAATTATATTTGATATTTACTTCTTCAAGTTCTTTCTTTAAATATTTTATTTCATTATCTTTTTCATCATTAATTGCTAAAAATGCTTTATAGTATTTAATTTCTTTTTCTAACTCTTTATAAAGTCCTTCACTTTTAGCAACCTTATTAACTGCCTCATTTGCTTGTTTTAAATAATCCATTAACTCTAAATAAGTATCATAATCAAATACTATTCTTTTATTTAAGATACCTTTGGTTTTACTCTCCATTTTACTAATAAGTGCTCTATATTTTCTGTTGAGTTCCCATTTGGCATTATCTAAATCTTTATTAAATATTCTTGTTACTTGTTTCAGTTGTCTTGGACTAAGATTTTTTACACCTATATTTTTTTGTCCTCTTTCCAATTTAAATCCATTTTTATTTAATCGATTACAATACTTATCTTGTAATTCACTTAAATGAATACTATTTTTGATATATGCCTTTTTAGAAACAGAATATCTTTCTTTATTAACTCGTTTATCAAACTTTTTAACAAGTGGGACAACAACTAAATGAATATGAGGAGTCTTCTCATCCATGTGTAATATAGCATGTATTATTTGTTCTTTTTTGTAACCCATATCCTCATAAACAAAATCTAATACAGTATTGGCCCATTTCATTAACTCTTCTTCAGATAAACTATCAAAAAATATCTTATCACTTGTAAAAGTATTTCATCAGCAACGACACTTTTAGAATCATTTACCATTTGATAAAAACTTTTCTTCCTATCAGCTCTAGCATTTTTCATTCTTTCGTTAAATTCTAAGCGATAATCTTTTGTTATTTCATAAAATCTATCAATGTATCTTTTATCACACTTAACAAGTTCAATATTTTTATGACAATCTTCTATTCTAATATCAGGGTTTGTTTTATAAGATTCTTTTTCTCTTTTGTTATGCTTACCTCTATTAGCTAAATCACTTAATGATTTTACACCTTCACACCTAAATATAGCATAACTCATTAGAAGACTCCTTTAGCCTGTTTACACGACATAATAAGGCACTTTCTAAATCTAGGGTAATAACACCTAATCTTAATGTTTTATCATTATATTTTTTACCATCTGATAAAACCATTAATCTTAATACTTTCTCATAATCTCCATTGGGAATGAAACCTACATCTTCTAATTGTTCATCGGCTTCTATTGCATAGTAGTTTAACTTGCAATCATCTGTAATAGTAGATTTTAGTTTTTCAAAATAGTTATAAGCTTCCTCGTGTGTTTTTCCTTCGTGATTCATTGGTATTTTATTACCATCTTCATCACTAAATAAAGTATAATTTAATGGAATACCATATTCATTGTGATTGTTTACTAAAGAACACAAGAAATCTTCTCTAAAATTGATATTTGTTATTTCTAATTTATTATTTACTACTTGTAATTCTAAATTATCAATATAAGTAGCAATCAGTTTTTGAGCTTTTTCTCTAGTTAAACCTTGAATACAGTTATATAAACCAAGAACAAATTCTTCTGGTCTTGTATAAATATCTAAATGTTGTTTATCTTCTAATATTAGTAAATCATCTACTGTGAAATTTAATGATTCATATTGCTTTTGTTCTTGCCATTTCTTTAATAAATCTTGTTTTTGATATTCAATATGATTAAACTCTTTTTCAAATTCATTTTCTTTAACAATACCTTTTATATAAACTGCTTTAATTCTATCTAGTTGTTTATCTAATTCTTTAATTTATTTCTCATAATCAATCTCTTTATTATCTAATTTTGATTTGATAAAAGGGGTATAGTAATTATTCATTAAATCATCTAACTTAACCAAATCAACAATTTGCATAGCAAGAAGTTCTAATATATCAACTTCTTTGTAGTTTGTTTTACATTTTTTGCATTGATAGTAATAGTATTTCTTACCTGTTTTTTGTTTCGTAGTTGCTTTCCCACCTAGAAAACAACCACAATTAAAACACTTTAATTTATTAGTAAAAAGATAAGTTGCTGTTCTTTCATAGTGCCTAGCATTTCTTTGTTTTTGTGATTGGCAATTATTCCATTTTTCTTTAGATACAATAGGCTCAACTACATTTTCATAGTAAGTAGGATATTTTGTTTTTCTACCATTCACAAAGTCACCTTTGTATAATTCATTTGATAATATCTTTTGTATAGTGGAATCATACCAATTGGTTTTTCCTAACACTTTTTCTTGATTATAGATATTAGCAATTGTTTGATGACTTTTTCCTTCTAAATATAAGTCAAAAACTCTTACTACAATATCTTTATTAAGTGGATCAACAACTAACTTTTTATTATCTCTTTTAAATCCGAGAGGTGTCCGATTGGGAATGTGTCCTTGCTTAATCGCTCCTGCTAAACCTATTTTAGTTCTTTCACTTGTTCTCTCAATTTCATTTTGTGAAACTGATGTAAGGATTCTTGAAATCATTTTTCCATTAGCATTAGTAGTATTAATATCATCATTAGCACAATCTAGATAAGCATCATTTTCATCTAAGAAAGTCATTAACTTTTCCCAATCATAAATACTTCTTGTTATTCTATCTAATTTTAATGCTACCATGGTATTTATTTTCTTACTTTTGATATCTTCCTTTAATCTCTCAAAATCAGGTCTTAAATTGCCTTGTTTAGCACTAATTCCAGCATCTGTATAATAATCTACAATCGTATAACCTTTAAATTTACAAAATGTTTCTAATCTTTCTTTTTGTTCTGGTAAACTGAAACCCTCACGAGCCTGATCTTCAGTAGATACTCCTACGGAACGCATATACCGTATTATTTTAAAACACTTTATATAATTAATTTTGGTTACAAAATAAATACCAATATCACTATTGGTACACAGTTAGAACAAGAAAAAGTTCATATTGATAAATTAGAAGTGACCTTATCATTAGGACTTTAAAATAGTATATTTCAAATTTAAACAATAATTGTTGAATAAAAAAATAGTTTTCGTTACTTGTTAAACTATTTTTTTAATTATTTATAAATATAATTTAGGTGGAGTAGCATCCATTTTTCTCAATTGTTTAGTTTTACTTAATTGAACACTAATTTCATTATTAAATTCCTTTTCTAAATCCTGAACATGTCCATCTTGCCAATCCAATAAATCAGCAATCTCTCCAAATGTATTTAACATCAATGATATATTGCCGTTAGTCCTATTTACTAAATTACTATAAATTTTAGCTGTCATAACGTTCTCATCGAAAGTTCTTTTAGAATTATCTGTTATTTCATTATATAATTTAATTCTTTTTCTTATAATTTGTTTGGCAACATCTACATTTTTTCCATACATAGCTGTTATAAATGAATAACCTTTATTTTCTAATTCAATTTGTTTATTTTTATCTTCTAGTAATAAATCATCAGCAGTAATTAAAGTTTTATCAAATAAATCAAAATATTTACCTATCGTTTGTTGCACATAGGCACTACTACCATTAATCCAATCAAAACGATCAATCGCTAAAGTTAATGTGTTAATTCCAAACTTTTTCTTAAACCTTTCTAATATTTCTGCTGATATTTCAGTAGGCATTAAATATCTTTGTAATTCTTTTTTTTCATAATACATATCATTGATACAATCATCCGTATTTTTAGATATATTTCTTAACAATTCTTCTATGTCTTTAAAGTCAGACTCATATGTTAAAATATAATTTGCACTTATATAAGACAATAAATTCCAAGAAAATCTTAATTCATAATAATGATTTAAAAATCTTTCATCGAACAATTCGTTGGGATGATTAGAGAATGTAATAACCGAATCAAAATTCATCAATATAATTTGATTTTTAGTTCCAAGCCCTTTGTCCTGTGTGTTATGAAGAATCAAACTTTTTCCTGTTCCTCTACCTCCGTTTAAAATTATTCTTCTTGAAGAATTTTCTATTATTTCTTTACTCAATAAATCTACTGGTTCTCTTATAAATTGTTCCATTTTAATTATTTCATGTGGTCTTATATATTTAATCATTCAAAAACCTCCCTCTTTTTTAAGTATTATAACATAATTTTTAATAATTACATTTATTTTTAAATCTAAAAAATTAAATGTATCAATGAATATAATAAATAATATATAAGTATCTAATTTTAAAATATTAGTGTTTACAATAGTCCACAAAAATTTTATGCAATATTTCTAACAACAAAACATCAGACATTTTATCCTTATTGACTATAAACAAATGAGTGATACAATATAGTAGAATATGAAAAAATTATATTTAACGGTGCTACTTGTATAATGAGTAGTGCTTTTTTTCATATTCAAGCACCTACATTTTATCATTGATTTTCTTCAAAACTATGGCCATACTTTTGGCCATAAAATTACTAAAATTTCTAAAAATTATGGCCGGAATTTTAGAAAATTTACATTGAAAAAGTGTGTACGATTGTAGAACACCTTTCAGAAAGTCTTTATTTATAAGGATTTCAAAAAAATGCCAAAGTTAACAATTGTATAACAAATATTTCAAATGTAAACACTTATGTTTTCACTAGTACCTTATGAAGTAAAAATCCACGCCTGAAAGACGTGGTTTTTCTCTGAGGCCTATAAGGCCAA
>CAJUTW010000005.1 GCA_910589335.1 uncultured Bacilli bacterium
ATGAATTAAAACATTTAATTGTAACTAATTTAATTTGCTTTTAAAAAGTAATTTATAAATTTGGAAATTTTTCTAAATTTAAAGATATATTATTTTTCAAAATTATTTATATGTTTAGGAATTTTTAGTTAAATTTAATTGTTAGATTATTTTGCTTTTATTTCAAACAAAATATCACGTAACTCCATGGCTCTTTCAAAGTCTAAACTTTTAGCAGCTTCACGCATTTCTTGTTCTATTTTTTCTATTGTTAAAGCTAGTTCTTTTTTACTCATTTTCTTTTGCTTTTTAGAATCATCAACTTCAGCAGTATTTGTAATAACATCTCTGATTTCTTTTTTGATTGTTTTTGGTGTGATTCCGTGTTCTTCGTTATATTTTTCTTGAATAGAGCGACGACGTGCAGTTTCAGTGATAGCTGTTTGCATTGAATCTGTTATTTTATCTCCATACATTATGACATGACCATTCGCATTTCTTGCACAACGTCCAATAGTTTGAATTAAACTTCTATTACTTCTTAAAAATCCCTCTTTATCAGCATCTAATATTGCGATTAAAGATACCTCGGGAATATCTAGTCCTTCTCTTAAAAGATTAATTCCTACTAAAACATCATATTTTTTAGCACGAACATCATGAATTATTTGCATTCTTTCTAATGTTTTAACTTCACTATGTAAATATGCGACTTTTATGTCTAATTCTTTTAAATAGTTCGTCAATTCTTCAGCCATACGAATAGTTAATGTTGTTATTAAAACACGTTCATCTTTTGCGATACGTTCATTAATTTCACCTACTAAATCATCAATTTGACCTTCTGTTTTTCTTACTTCAATTGTTGGGTCAAGAAGACCAGTTGGTCTAATTATTTGTTCAATATACTCATTATTAGTGTGTTCTAGTTCTAAGTCTCCAGGTGTTGCTGATACATAAATAGCTTGATTTATTTTTTTTTCAAATTCATCATATTTTAATGGACGATTATCTAAGGCACTAGGTAGTCTAAAACCATAGTCAACTAAATTCATTTTCCTTGCTCTATCTCCATTATACATTCCTCTTACTTGGGGAAGAGTAACATGAGATTCATCTACTACTAATAAATAGTCATCGGGAAAGAAATCCATTAAAGTTGTTGGAGTTTCTCCTGGATCTCTTCCAGCCATAGGTGCTGAATAATTCTCTACTCCAGAACAAAAACCAGTTTCTTCAAGCATTTCTAAATCATAATTTGTTCTTTGTTCTAATCGTTCTGCTGCTAGTAATTTATTATTTTCTTTTAATTCTTTTAGACGATCGGCAAGTTCTTTTCTTATTCTTCCTAATGCAGCATGAAGTTTATCATCACTTACAACGAAATGACTTGCAGGAAAGATACTAATATTTTTTAAATTTGTTGTAACTACTCCAGTTAAAGTGTCTATTTCTGAAATTCTATCAATTTCTTCTCCAAAGAATTCTATTCTGTAACCTGTAGTTTTTTGATTAGCAGGAATTATTTCTAAAACATCTCCTCTAACGCGAAATGTTCCACGTTTGAAATCTAGATCATTTCTTTCATAAAGCATATCTATCAGCTTTGTTAAGACTTGATTTCTTTCTATTTCTTCTCCTACTGATAAAGTAAGCATTTTATTTTTATATTCTTCTACTTCTCCAATACCATAAATACAAGATACTGAAGCTACAACAATAACATCTCTTCTACTCATTAATGCTGAAGTTGCAGCATGGCGAAGCTCATCTATTTCTTCGTTTATAGAGGAGTCTTTTTCAATATAAGTGTCACTTGAGGGAACATAAGCTTCTGGTTGATAATAATCATAGTAAGAAACAAAATACTCTACACGATTTTCTGGAAAAATTTCTTTAAGTTCAGAATATAATTGTCCAGCTAAAGTCTTATTATGAGCAAGGACTAATGTTGGCTTATTTGTTTTTTCAATTACATTTGCAATTGTAAAAGTTTTTCCTGTTCCTGTTGCCCCTAATAAAACTTGCTCTTTTTTCCCCTCTTCTATTCCTTGTACTAATTTTTCTATTGCCTGTGGTTGGTCGCCAGAAGGTTTAAATTTTGATACTAAATTGAACAAATTTCATCACTTCCTAATTTTATTATGATTACTATCAACCAAATTATTCGTCCCCAAATTCGTCCCGAAACACTAATTTTAGTTGGTTAATAGATAATTTTTTTGTTGGGGACGAATGAAAGTCACAAATTTCATTTTGTGAATTAAATAATACTAAATAACATCAAATGAAATTAAAGGAGATTTCTTGCATTATTTTAACATCTATATAGTCAAAAAACAAGACGCTTCAATAGTATCTTGTTTTATCATTTTTAAACAGATAAAAGTAAATTATTAATCCATTTTTCTTCTTTTTCAATTATTTCTATATCTTTACTAAAATCATTGTCTTTTATCATTTCTACCTTAGATTTAACACTTTCAATAAATGGTTCTAATTCGTTTAAACAATCAGCTATTATTTCTTCATTATCTCCATAAACATCAACTGTTAGAACTCACCAGTGAAAAAAATATGTCATTATGGAATTATGCAATATATGGTTACTATAATAGTAGTGTAAATTCAATAGAATGGAAGCAAAAGGGAGAGCCGTGGTCTAATATAAGAATTGGAAATACTAACAGAACTATTGGAGATATTGGATGTTTAGTGACTTCAATAGCAATCTTAATTAAGAAATCAGGAGTTTCTACAAATGGGATAAAACCATTTAACCCAGGAACATTTGTTACTGCTCTAAATAATATTTATGGTTTTGATTCTTATGGTTGTTTGAGATATGACCCAATATCTAAATTGATACCTCAGTTCAAATATACAGGTAGAGTAATTTTAAATGGAAAGTCAAAAAATGATAAACTTAGTGAGATAAAAAAATATTATTCATTTGGTTACTATATTGCTATTAAGGTTATTGATACAAATTATAGTCAACATTGGGTAGCATTAGATGATATTGAGGGAGATAATATATTAATGTCGGATCCTGGAAGTAAAGCAATTAATTTATGGCAAGAATATGATTGGGAAAATACAACACAATTTGTTTATTTTAAAATTAATTAAAATTTACTATCAGTAAAATAGAAATTAGTAGTATAATAGAAATATAGAAGATTTAGCTAAACATTAAATCAGATAAAATTAAAAATTCTATGTAGTAATTTTATGTTGATATTAATATCTATATAATTGGATTGAGGGAGGTGAAAGTAAACCAACTTATTTAGATTTAATATAGAAATGGAGAAACAATAAAAATGAAAAAATGCTTAACAATATTTTCAACAATGATATTAGCAATTTCAATATCAACCTATGATGTTCAAGCAAAAAATAGTGTAAATAATAATCAAAATGAAATTTTAACAGCAGATGAAATTTTGCAAGATAAAAAAATGCAAAAAGAAATAGAAGATTATTTAGTTAAAGAACTAGGTGAAAACTATAAATTAAAATTAGAGAAAAATGAAAAATCAGTAAAAAATGCTCAAAATCTAGAAAAAGAATTTGTAACTGATGAAAAAGGTTCTACAATCTATCCAGATTATTTTGGAGGAATGTATATAGATAAAGATGACCAATTAGTTGTCCAAATTGTTAAAAGTAAGCTTTCTGCATCTGATACTGAAAAATATTCAAAACTAATAAATGATGCAAATAAAGAATATGTACAATATTCTTACAGAGAATTAAAAGATATACATGATAAAGTTTTAAATTATTTTTTAAATGATAATAAATTAGTGAATATTACAGGAGTATCTATAGATGTATTATCAAATCGTGTAATTGTAGAATTAAAAGAAAAATCAGAAGATACAATTAATGTATTTAGAGAAAATATAATTGATTCTGCATTGATAGAATTTGAGCAAGGACAGAACTTTGAAGCTGTAGCAAATCTTAATCCAGGTGCTAGTTATGGATGGTGTTCTTTCGCCTATCGTGCTAGACTTTCAGGAAGAAATGGTATAGTTACTGCGGCACATTGTGTTAATTCAGGACAAAGTTTATCGTTTGGAACCGTAAAAAAGTGGCAACGAAGTGGTAGCATTGATGCAGCATGGATTGAAACAAATTCTTCTAATACTCCAACAAACACATTAAATTCGAAACCACCATTTAGTAATATAACAACGATTTCAACAAGTGTAGTTACATCTTTTTATCCAGGGCAAGCAGTAGCAAAATTAGGAGGAGCAACAGGATTTACAGTAGGTTCAGTTACAAATGGTAGTTATTCTGGAACCGTTGATGGTATAAATCATACTAATTTAGTTCGTGCAAACTTAGTTGCTAATCATGGGGATAGTGGAGGTATTGTAATAGACCAAAATGCTATATTAGGTAATAATTCATACGCAACAGCAGGAGTCGTAACGGCAAAGTCTAATAGCAATGGAACAGATATGTTGTTTACAAAAGCAAGTCAAGTTAATTCAATATTTGGTATATCTAGATATTAGTTATAAAGATATATGATAAAATCACATAAAAAAAAATATTTGCTAGTTATATGTATAGTTTTAATCACTTTAATAGGGTTAATAATATTTATCAAAAAACCAAGTTATGAAAAGATTGTTGATAAGCTAAAATCTACTAGTTTTATAATGGTATATGACTTAACGTCAAATGAAGTACAAAATAAAAAAATTACTAATAGTAAAACAATAAATGACTTAATTAAAATACTAAATAGTTCAAAAATAGATAATAGTGAATGGGAAAATCTTACAGGTGATAAATATAGATTAGAGTTTTATAAAAAAAACAAAGAAATAATTGCTCAGATTCTAATTAATACAAATCATAATAACCCTATACATATTAAATATAAAAATTATGATTATGCTATAAAAACAAAACAATTTGAGTTATTAAACGATATTTTAGAAAATTACATAAATTCTTGAAAAATCAAATTTTACTTGATTTGATAAAAGGCTATAAAGAAAATTATAGTCTTTTTATGTACAAAAAAAATCAATCCTGTACTAACAATTGATTTTAAGTATTGTGAACTTCTTAATAAATTTACTTTGAAACAAATTTAATTTCATCAGCTTTTAAAATTATATTTTCCTTGATAGAATCTACTGTTTCTAGATGACCTTTAATTGCCAGTAATTTACCTATTTCTATTTTTAGAGATGGTAACTTAATAAAAATATTAGATACTAAAGTGTCAATATAGTAATAAGATTTTATATTTTGTTGTTTTGGAACTTTCAAAGTTATAACACAAATGTTTTTTTCTTTTCTTATTTTTTCAATTACTCCTGAAATGAAAACAACATTTAGCATTTATTTCACCTCCTTTCCTTCATATTTTTTTAATTCATATACTACCTTTTTGTCTTGCAAAAAAAAAACCGACTATCTTCATAATCAGTTTATACCTTTATTTTTATATAAAATTTAATCTTCTATAATGTCTTCTAATATTTCAAGCCACTCATTTATATTATTTTTTATAAAATCTTCTATTGATTCTTTTAATTGACTGCTTTCAATCTCGGTCATGTGATAAATATTAGCATACCCATCCTTTTCTATACAAAAATCTAAATAATTCTCTTTTGGTAAAAGATATAAATAATATTGTTGAGTATCTCTATTTATTTTATACCTAGTTATATTTAATTTTTGCTTTATCATTTTATTTTCCTTTCTTTTTTACAAATTATAGATACTCAGTAATAGGGGGACGAATAGGAACGAATAAAGGTCACAAATTTTATTTTATATTTTTAATATCATATTGTCCACTTAGTGTTATTTCGTTTTAAATCAATGGATTAAATAATACTATTTAATATAAGAGTTTTGATGTTACCATAGTAAGAAACAAAATACTCTACACGATTTTCTGGAAAAATTTCTTTAAGTTCAGAATATAATTGTCCAGCTAAAGTCTTATTATGAGCAAGGACTAATGTTGGCTTATTTGTTTTTTCAATTACATTTGCAATTGTAAAAGTTTTTCCTGTTCCTGTTGCCCCTAATAAAACTTGCTCTTTTTTCCCCTCTTCTATTCCTTGTACTAATTTTTCTATTGCCTGTGGTTGATCACCACTGGGTTTAAATTTTGATACTATTTTAAACATAATGTCCTCCGTTCATTACTATTTTGTTTACTATTAACTAAATTATTCATCTAGATATTTATCCAAAAAATAATAATTTTAGTTGATTAAAATATGACTTTTTGGGTGTTAAAATGTTTCCTTTTGTGAACTAAATAATACTAAACATGACTAAATATAAAATCACTCCATATTTTACCTTAAAATTTAAGAAAAGTCTACATAGAAAAAGAATGAATAAATCTCCATTCTAAATAATTAAAATCATATATTATGACTTTCTAATCTTTTCTTTAATGTTTTAATTGCAACTGCTCTAGCACTAATTTCATTTTTTTCTTTAGGAGATAACTCTGCTAGAGTTAAACCATTAGGAAGTTCAAATATTTCATCAAAACCAAAACCATTTTTTCCTCTACATTCTCTAGAAATGAATCCGTCTAAAACACCTTCTGCTTCAATAAATTTAGTTCCATTATAATAAACTAGACTACATATTACTTGTGCACTTCTATCATTATATTTATCTATTTCGTGAATTAAATATTCATTTCTCATTCTATCAGTAGCATTATCTCCTAAAAATCGATGTGTCATAACACCAGGAAAACCATCTAATGCCTTAATACATAATCCAGAATCATCTGCAATAGTTTCTTCATGAATAATTTCATAGATTTCTTTTGCCTTCTTTTTGGCATTTCCTAAAAAAGTATCTTGATCTTCTAAAACATCTACATTTAATCCTTTTTCTTTTAGTGAATGAATTTTATACTCATGAAATATTTTCTTAATTTCATTAATTTTACCCTGATTATTAGTTGCAATAATCATATTAAATAGCCTCCTTTAAATTTTTATTTTCGAGTTTATAAAAACTCTATTTTTAAGATATATTAATAATTCCTTCATTTGCATTTACTTCAACTATCATATCATTTTTCAATATTTCAGTTGCGTTTTTACAGCCAATTATACAAGGAATTTTCAATTCTCTAGCAATTATGGCAGCATGACAAGTAATTCCACCTTCATCTGTAACAATAGCTCCAGCTAATTTTAAGATTGGAGTAAATTTAGGAGTTGTCATAGTTGTAACAAGGATATCGCCCTTTTCAAATTTTTTAAAATCTTCTTTTGTATATATTTGACAAACTTTACCTGTTTTTTTTCCACTATAAGCGACACTACCTTTTATTATTTTCCCATCTTGTTGTGACTTAATCACAATATTTTTTCTTTCTAACCATAAAGGTATATTATCAACTAATTCTAAATTATTATCAAAGAAAATATAACCATTTTTTCTTTTTTGTATTAAATCAAGAGAAGGCATTTTATTTTGGAATACTTCTTCTATAAACAAAAATTTAATATGTTCTTGATATTCTTTTGGTAAGATTTTTTTAGCTTTATTATGAAGATATTCATTAGCTTTATATAAAATATAGTCATAGTTATTTCTAAAATCAATTAATAATTCTTTTAATTCACTACTTATATTTTCAAAATAACCTGCTAAGTTTCCTAAACTAGTAAATGGATATATTATAAGCATGTTTTTAATAAATTCTTTATAATTAAAATCACTTTCTTCATTATCTACAATCATATTCAAATATTTGCAAGAAGATAAGGCTTTATTATATAATTCTTTTGTTTTCTTTATATCTTTTTGCATATAGTAATAAATTGTTTTAGGGTCTTCTTCTAGAGCAGTATCATTATAATAAACATTTGTTATTTCTTTTTCTTTATCATATATAAATAATGGTTTAAAGTAATATAAATTTTTTGTTAATGATTTTATTCCTTCATATTCTCCTTGATAATATATTTCGGTTTCAATAATCGTTTTTTCTCTAGATATTACTTTCCTATAAAGATTTAATGATGGATTTTGTGCAGTTATTGCTCGAGCTTGTAGAATATAAATTAAATTTTTTTTAGTACACCATTCAATATCCATGGGTATAGAATAAATTTCTTCAATTTTTAAGATAATTTGTTCTAAATGTGATATATCTTCTTCAGTAAGATAATTTTGACCAGTAATGGAATCTGAATGATGTGTTTGTCGTCTAACAAACATTGTAGTTGGAGTAACATTACCAGAAACTAACTTTTCACCTAAACCTGGACAAACTTCTATAACTGAGTAGTTATTGCTACTTCCTGTTGGATCAGACGAAAAAGCTACTCCAGAATAATCTGCTTCAACCATTTCCTGAACAATTACATTCATAACCTGATTACTTATATCATTACTATAGGCTACAACATTATCTTCAAATAGAGATATCCAACACTTCTTAATTTTGATTAATAATTCTTTTTTATCGACATTCAAAAAAGTTTTATATTGCCCAGCGAAAGATTTTTCTTGTCCATCTTCATTAGATGCTGATGATCTAACAGCTGTTTTATCAAAATTATATTTTTCCCAATAATCAAATATCTCATCTTCTAAAGTATTAGGAAAATTAGCATCTTCTATTTCTTTTTTTAATTTTACTAAATCATCGAAACTTTCTATATGATTAAATTTCAAAAATTCTTGATAAGCTTTTGATGTAATAATATAAAATCTTGGAACATTAAAATTATTTTCAACTAACTTTAATAATGAATTAGCTTTTCCACCAAAGTCTGCATTTAATTTTTCTTTATCTCCAACAATATAGTTCATACTAACTCCTTCTTACATCCTTCGTATATGTTCAATTGTATCTTTTACTGTATCTTCTAAAGATTGACTTGAATCATCTGGATCAAATAATGTTCCGACTCCTCCAGCTTTTTCTATTCCTTGAATATTTGCTTTTGTATCATCAACTAACATCATTTTTGTAGTAGGAACATAAAGACGTTTTTCTGTATTATAATAAAAATCTGGAGATGTTTTATATGCATTAATATCAGAATCAGTAGTTACAACCTGATATTTTTCTTCTAACTCAGGAAAATAATGATTTAATACATCATGAATTAATTGACCATCTTGTGTTGCTATTGCAAACTTAATTGATGGATATTCTTTTATTAAAGAACTTATTATTTGGTCTTCTCTTTTCCTAACTGCATCAATCCTTGCACTTATAAGAGTTTGTTTATCTATTTCGCCATTTTCTAATAATTTATCAATCATTAATTCTCCAGCTAAATAAGGGGCTACCTTAGGTGGTTTGGATCTGTATAATTCAGAAGCTTTAATTTGAACAAGTTCATCTTCCAAATTAAAATACTTTGCCATTTCTTCTATATCTTTTCCACTATATAGTTTCATTATATTTGCATAAACTTCTTTAGGATTTGGATTATTCTTAAAAAGAACTCCTCCACAATCTAATAAAGTTAGTAAGTCAACATCTTTATTTTTCTTTATATTCATATAATATCACCTTTGCTTTTTATTAGTATAACATATATATTTTTTTTATGCTATTTTACAAAGGGTAAGAAATAATAATGTTATTTAATTTTCTTTTTTCAACTAATATTAAACTAGTATTTTTGTTTTATAAAGCTGTTGAATTATTTTACAAAATTATAATTAAAATCGTTTATTTCCAATGTGCGTTCATTGGTGATATAAATTATAACGTAAATGTGATATTTTCCCTGACTTTTTGGAATAGTATTATATTCATTAGTATCTTCATTATAAATTAGAAAATAATTGTCCTTATTAATGTTTTGAAGTTGAGTTGGAAACATTACTTTCAATTCAGACTTAATGTTTGAAAATTTTTCCCAATAATTACTCTTATTTATTAGTTTTTCTAATTGCTGTGTATTTTTTGAACTATTATAAGTTGCCCTAGTAATAGTAAAATCTGTTTTATCATTATCAAACATAGTGTCATAATGTGCTTGAGTTAAAACTCCATTTTTAGGTAGTTCTACTTTTAATATATCTTTATAATTATTAATTTCCTTGTAATCTTTTGTTATTGTTGGAAATAAAAATGTAAAAAAACCGAATGCAAATAATAGGAAACTTACTACAAAACCAGCAATAATATTTTTTTTGCATTTTATCTCAGTATCTTTGTATTTAAAACCAAGTATTGTAGAAATTATTGGTATTGGTAGCCACAACCAAAATAACCACATTTTTTTTATTGAAAGAAAACCTATATCATTTTTTGTAGCAATATTAACTGTTATAGTTGCACCATAAATACTGAATAATGTTAATATAAATACTAATAATAAAAGTATTTTTATATGATTTATTTTAGACAAGTTTTTATAACTTTCCTTTTTATTTTTTTTATTTTCTCTTTTACTATGTATAGTATCCATTTCCTTTATAAACTTAATCAATTTAGTATCACATTCTTTTTTATTAATATTGATTATATTCTTTGAGTCTAAAATATAAATATTTTCTTCTGTTTCTACAATTTGAGTTATTTGTTTATATTGTATTTTAACTTTAGTATCTTTAGTAATTTTTTCTAAATGATTTTGATAAAAATCAATTGTTGCCACTATATCTATTAATCCTCTTTTTATATATCCTTCATATGTTTTCTGTGCTAACCAGTTAATTTTTATTTTGTATATAAGTGCAACAATTAAAACTATTATACTATATACTATAACAGTTTCAGTAATACTACATTGATAAATTGCAGAGAATATAAGTATTACTAGTAATAATCTTAGTGATACACGCCCAATAATCGCCCAATAAAAATTAGGCATACATTTAAAAATCTTTTTAAATTCATTTAAGGATAAATCAGATGTTATAGAGGAAATTTTTTTCTGTTCCTTATTTTCATTCATAAATATACACTTCCATTCTAATTTTTATTATACAAAAAAAGCGAAAATAATACTATGTTAAGATTTAATATTAAAAACAATTATGGAAAACAAGAAAATATCAATTATTTGTTAATGTAAAAAAGAAAAAAATTGAGAGTAGCTTAATCCTCTCAAAACAAATATTTTATAAGAAATTACTTTGTTAATCATACCAAAAAATAGAGTTTTTAAACAAGAAACTCTATTTTTCATATTCTTTATAAACTGTAAAAAAATATAACTATTCTATTGACTGGATTTTAAATAGAAGAAATTAAATATTTAAGGTAATTAACCTCTCTTATAATCATTTTTTCCATAATAAAAGCAGGAATAAAATAATTCCTACTTTTTTATTATATAGCTATTCTTGTTTAATAAGAAATCACTTATATCCTTATATTTTTCATTAGTTAATACAGTGGTATATGATAGAATTCTATACTGCTCATCATTTAATAACGTGATAACTAAATACTCCTCTAGACTACTGTAACGTCCATTTCTTACATCATTCTCTTTAGTTATACTAGCTATATCCTCATAGCGAAATATTTTTACTTTTTTATCAGCAATAATTATTACATAATTTTCTGTTAAAAAATAATTTTTTTCATTCCAATATTCAATTTTTCCTATTTCATTAAACAAACTTCTTACGTATTAATTTATTATAATTAACAAAAATAGGTATAAAAAATAGAGTTTCATATTAATATGAACCCTATTTTTTTAGATTGTTGATAAAGTAGAATCTTATTCCTCTTTTTTAAATAATTTTATGAAATAGTTGTAAAACTGTAACTAAAATCATCAATTTCTATTTAATGATTTATATTAAAATGATATAGCTTTTTTTGTTTTGGAGAGATTATTTGCACAAAATAATCATCATCTTCCAAATCAATATCCTCTGAATAAAGAAAATAATTTCTTGGTTCTGTAAGTTCTGAAATATTTATTGTTTGATCAAATAATTTTAATTCTTTTTCACACAAATCATTATGATACATATTTAAAACTTTAATTTTTTCTAAATTATTTTTAGTAATTTTTTTAAAATCATTGTGTTGAATTATTGTATTAATTTGCTTATCATTATCATAATTAAAAATATAAAAATCTTCACCTTCTCTAAATTCATAATGATAAATTTCTTCTACATTTAGGGGTTTACTAAGCAATACATGATGATTTATATATATCTCCAAACAATGCCCATCTAAATATTTGCAGCATTATATAATTATTAAATAAATTAACAAAGCAATTGTCCCAAAAATCATTATCTTCTTTTTCAATTAACTATCACCTCTTGAAAATCTATTAAAATTATTTATATTCATAATCAAAATCAGTAATTGTTAATATCCTATTATCCAAATCATATAAAGATGTATACACATGAAAATCGCCTTGTATGCTTGGCACTTTATTGTATTCATCTGTATCTTTGTTAAAAATTAAAAAGTAACAAGATTTGCATGTTGAATCACGTAATTGAGATGGAAGTAACATTTTTAGTTCTGTTTTAATTTCAGATGCTTTAATCCAGTTTTCACCATGTATGATACTCTTTTCAAAGTCCTTTACGTTTATGGATTTTTTATAAAAAGCTTGAGTGTTTGTTATATTTGTTTTGTCCTTATCAAACAAAGTATCATACTTCTCTTGCGTTAATATTCCTTTACTAGGAAAATCTACATTTAAAATTTTACTATAATTATTAATATTAGCATAATCTATCTCCATTGACGGAAAAATGAAAGAAAAACTTCCAAATGCTAGAAGTGATATTCCTATTATAAATCCTGCAACAATATTTTTTGTACATTTAAAACCATGACTTTTATATTTGAAACCTAATATAATAGACAATATAGGAATAGGTAGCCAAAACCAAAAAACCCATATATAATCATTTGATAAAATAGCAGGTTTATCTCCAAGCACAACATCTAAAGTCAATGAAGCACCATAGATACTAGAAATAGTTAATATAAATAGGATTATTAACATATTTTTTTTTGATGTGTGATTTTTTACCTTTTTTACCTTTTTAGATTCATACTTTCTATATGTATTACAAAGGTTTCTAATAAAATCCATTAATTCCTCATCACAATCAGATTTGCTTATATTAATTATTTTATTTAAGGTTTGCAAATAGAAATTAGTTTCAGTTTCAACTAATTTACTAACATTTAAATAGTCTACTTTCCTTTCAAGATTATCATTTCTGCATATTAAATAGCTATCATAAAAATCAATAAAACCTATACCATCCAATTGATATTCACTTGGATATTTTTTATATACTTTTTCAGCTAAATAATCAATCTTAATTTTATATATAAAACCCAATAATATAAGTATAATGATATAGATAATGAATGTAGCTAAAAGCGAAGTTTTAGATATTAATGAGATAATAAGTATAACCATTAATTCTCTAACTGCTACTGACTTCATTATAGATAAATAAAACGTTGGAATACATTTAAACATTTTTTTATACTCATCCAAAGTTAAACTAGATTTAACTGAAAATAAAATACCACTTTTTTTACTCATGACAAACCTCCAATCATTCTCTTATACTTAATAAACTCATTATATAATTAGTTAGTAAAAAATACAATAATAACATTTTCTAAAAAAGTATTCTTGAAAGAAAACAAGAATACTTTTTATTATTGAACTATATCATTATATAAAAAAATAACTGTTCTGCAGTTGAATTTTGGATAGAAAAACTTAATATTAGTTAATCTACTATTTAATATCTTCTACTTTAACCTTCCCATCATAATCATCATAATAATAGTACCAATTATTAGCAATTTTTTCCCTAATGAAGACATTATTGCCCTTACCTATTTCATTATTTTCATCATATATAAATAAATCGTTATCATCATATATATTGCTATCCTTTGAATATATTAATCCATAATATTGTCCGCCATTCATTCCTTGTGCAGCAAAGTCAAATTGAACAAATGAAGATTTTTCAAAAGAATTTAATTGCTTATAATTACAATATGAACTATATTCTATATTTTTATAAGGTCTTTTTTTTGATGATTTACTTTTATATAATTCATTTGCTATATTCTCTAATTCTCTTCTATTATTTTCTAAATATTTTGTTATTTGAAGTTTCCCACTATCATAAGTAAATTTTTCAAACTCACTTTTATATGTTATTTGTAAAAATAAATAGCCACATAATATAATACTTAACAAAACTATTGAAAACAATACATTTTTTTTCAATTTTATCACCATTCCTCAATAGACGCTTAAATATATTATAAATTCAATTATAGTATACACTATAAATAAAAAAAAAGAAAACAAGAATAGAATTTCTTATTTTCAATTTTTTATTTACCAACATGATAATACATATCAATTCCTCTGCTAACTGCTTTATGATCATCTTCACTAGTTAATTAATCTTCCCAAACTAGATTATTATATGGTATAAATTTATAAAATATACCTTTGATAAAAGTATTGGGTGAGGTTATTAAATGAAGAAAAAGTCTTTTCTTATTTTTATTATTTGCTTTGGAATAATCTGTTTTATCAATCTTATATTTTTTGTTATACAGTATTTTAATATTTTTCATACAATGCCAATTGTATCTCTTAATAATTTATCAGCTACCCAATATGAAGAAAAAACAAATATATCTTATATAAAAAATATAAAATATGGAAAAGTAATATCAAAAGAACAAAAAATTGACACAACGACACCAGGTAAAAAGAAAATAATTATGGAAAAACAAGAGAATATCAATACTTTGTTAATGTAAAAAAGAAAAAAATGAAAGTAGCTTAATCCTCTCAATTTTTTACTATATTTATTTATATAAATAACCAGTTTTCTATTAATAAGTATATATATATATTACAATTATATATAAAGCTTATTTTAATTTTATTTTTTTATTTTTAATTTTTATATAATAACTATCATCTATATTCTGTTCAACTATACCAAAATAAATATAATTATTTTCATTCATATACTTGATAGGCTCATTTTTATTATTTTTTATGTAATCAAACTGAGTTCCATATTTATCCTCTATCTTTACATTATCCTTAAAATTAGCTGAACTAGAAAATGCATTTATAAAGATACCTGTTATATTATCCTTTTTATTATTACAATAATATATATTATAGCCATTATTTGTATTATGTCCAGTTTTTTCATCAAAAATTTGTATTACGGGTCTCCAACCATTACTATTTTTTGAATAACAATTAAATATATCTAAAGTATATCTATTAGCATTTAATTCTCTGCCAACAACAAAGTATGTGTTTTTATATTTTTTCTTAAAAATTAGCCCATATCTCTCCCTATTAAACTTGTCATTATAATCAAATTTAAATGCCCTTTCAATATCATTATGTTGAAAAGGTAAAATATCTATTATTTTATAAAAAGGAATACAAAAATAAATGAATAAAAATATAAAAAATTTAGCTGCATATTTTCCCTTTATATTTTTATCATTTTCCTTTACTATGCGAATTACTGAATATAAAATCACAGGAAAAAGAGTAAAACAGAATATTAATAATACTAATAATTCCTTACACACTATACATACCTCCAATTAAAAGACAGGTCTACATACCTGTCTTTATTATAATTTATAAAAATTATTTTGTAAATATTTTTAGGCAACAGCTTCTGCTACTACTTTAATGAATTGATATTTTCCAATTTCTTTAACAAAAGCTGGTGCAACTACTGCAATAGCAACGACTAATTTACTAACTGTTAATCTATCATAATTAGACTCATATACATCTTTATTTTTAAAGTAATCTGTACCAGCTTGGGAATAAAAGCTAAAGAAATTATTACCACTTTCCCATACCTTTCTTTGTTTCTCTTCTGAAGTCTTTTTCCAATTACCTTCATATCTTGTTGATTGACTAAGAAAACCAACCGACTTTGAAATAGTCCCAATAGGAGTTGATAATTGAAAAGATATACTAGACTCAAATATATTAACAGGATCAATGTTAAAATCTATTCCAAAAGGACTATCACTATCATATATAGTAGATGTAGCAGTTGATCCACCCTGTTTAGAATAATCTATGGAAACTGTTCTTCTTACCGAATTAACAACATTTACTCCTTTACTTTTTGTTGAACTAACTGTTACCTTTGGAATAACTTTGCTATTAGTTTTATTCTTTCCTTTAGCCTTTTTAGTTGTTTGTTTCTTCTTTGATTTTTTTGATTTCTTTAATAGTGCAGCTCCCACACCTAATATTATTAATCCTAGCAATATATTTCCCATATCATCAATATTATTAATAGGATTATTCGATACATACAAATATAAATTGTTTGAAAGCATGTCTTGATTAGATCCTATAAAAGTATCAGGTGATATAAATCTTCCCCATTTAGGATTATAGTATCTTGTATTCAAATAATATAGATTAGTTTCTTTATCATAGTAATAACTTCTATATCTAAATGGATTGATTATTCCTATATGATTATCATCTGTAATTTCATTATCTTCATTATCTTTAATACTTAATATATTACCCCAACTATCATAGTAATAAGAAACTATTTTTTCTCCACTACTATCGATTATTCCAATAATATCTCTTTGATAATTTTTAACAAAATAATATGTGTTATTATTATAATTCAACCCGATAATACCATCTAAGTCATACAAATAATAAATTATACTATTTTCTGTTTCTTCAAATATAATATTTGTTCCATCCATGAAATATTTTGTTTCAATACCATTAATAGTTTTAGATATTCTAGTGCCATCAATGTTATATTTATACTCTATAATTTGATTACTTGTTGAATTAACGTATTTATGTAATTCTTTTCCATTAATCCAAGATAGTGTATTGTTTCCTATTTTTGTTGAATTACCAATAGAATCATATTTTATATTTTCATCATCAAAACAAGTTAATTGATCTTCCCAAACTAGATTATTATACGTGTAATTATGTTCATCTAGGATTACATTTGTATCTAGTTGTTTAGTTACACTTTTAAACATATTTCCAGCTGCATCATAACTATATTCAATATAATTATTTAATTCATAATTAATTTCTTTAATTAGTTCATTATAAGCATCATACTCATAACTATTTATTAAATTAGAATTATAATAAATTGCTGTAATATTGCCAACACTGTCATATTCATATCTAAACTTATTATTATCAATAATATATTCTTCTATTATATCAGTAGTTCTTTTACCATAAGACTTATATTTATATTGAATATTATATAAATTATTAATATTTTTTGATATTACTCTATCTAAATTATCATAACTATAATTTATCTTATCAGAATCAATATCAACACTCATAGGCAATTCATCTACATAATTAATATTTAAGAAATGATTAATACCATTTTTTCCCTTATTTAATCTATAATTCTTTTTAGTTATAAAATTATCACTGTCATAAGAAATATCAATAGTTAATGTATTATCTATAAATTTGTATAACCTATTACTAATATCATAGTAATATTTAAAATTATTGTAATTAGAATTTATTTTTGCTATATGTCCATTATTATCATATTTATAAGAACCAATATTATCCATTTTAACAATTTTAGATACCCTATCAAATTCATCATACTCAAATGAAATTGTATCATTATTACCATAAATTGTTTTTAATAAATTAGAACTTACTCCATATTCATTTGTAATTAAGTTAAGACTATTATTTAATTTTACATTTTTAACATTTAAGAAATTATCATAATCTAAATTGAATGATTTATTATTTTGTGATACTTTACAAACTAAATTTTTATCATTATACTCATAATTAATTATTTTATCTTCATACTTTATTTGAGTAACTTGCCTCTTATTATTATGAATATATTCAGTTTTTTTATTATCTTGATTAATGACAGAATCTAATAAACCATTAATGTTATTTGAATTATATGTTTTTTCATTAAATGCACTATCAGTAACTTTTTTGATAAATCTACTATCATCAGTATATATAGCATCATTTTCAATAAATAAATCTTCCTTAAGTTCTATATAAAACTCTATATTAGATGTAATCTCACTATAAATTTTAGCTTCTAAATTGACTCCATTTTCAGTTAAAAATTTAACCCATGATCCACCTTCAGCAGCTGGTTCAATATATTTAATATAATAAGTACCATTTAAAGTATCTGTATTTTTTTCAATCTCAAATAAATTATTAGTATCCTCTTTATCCAATACAACATTACCGTTTCTAATAGAAATAGAATAATCTGGTTGAAGACAATATATAATTTTATAATTATCCCCTATTTTCTCAAATTTCCATATAGTATTACTACATTCATTTTCCTCCAACAAAACCATATCTAATGTTGCTTTAAAATATTTATTAGTACCCTTACATCTTATTTTATATAATCCATCATTGATTTCATCTTTATACTTCTTGGATATTTTAGTAGTTATAGGATTTCCATTACTATCATATATAATCTTATTAGATATTCCTGTTGATGAAATAGCACATAATACTCTATCTTTCTTATTATTATCATACTCATACTTAAAATCTTTACCTAGAGCATTTGTTGATTTTATTAATTGATTATTTTTATCATACTTAAATATATTAGTATTATTAGACTGATCTGTTATGGATATTAAATTGCCCATCTCATCATATTGATATTCTCCACTTGTAATATTTTTATATAAACTTAAATTAGTTAGATAAAAATCGTTAGCTTCTCTTCCTATTAAAAATACCAATTTAATACATTCAAAATCTTCTGGAGCATGAGATCTATATGAAAAAAATTGCCATTGATTCTCGTTAGGGTTGAAGTAATCACTTGTTGCAATACAATATTCTGCATCATGACCTACTGGTTTAAAGTAAATTGATACTGCACTACCTGCTATTGGAGCACATCCTGGATAACCTAAATTTTTATACCAGAAAGAGCAAGTAAATAATTCTCCTTTTTTTCCTTTTACAGGAATAGTCTTAGTAAATTTTACACCATAGGAAGGATCTGTACTTACTTTAAGTGCTGTATTTTTATTATTATTAAATCTAGCAATTGAGAATGAACTATTTGGTGAAATAGCTCCATCTCCATATGTCCAAGCATCCAACTCCCATTCTGAATATCCTTCAGAAAAATCAGAATTTTCTATTACATTGAATTCATTAGCAACTTCTCCAACTTCTAATTGTACATCATCTATATATAAGGTATTAGCAGATAACACTTTAATTTTTATTTTTAAATTACTTGTAGCATCTTTATCATAGAATATTGTTACATCATTTCTTATAAATTCATTAGAATAATCAATTTCTTGTACACTAATTATATTATTTCCATCTTTATCAAAGTAGCTTAATGAAATTTCAATTGGATCATAATTTTTAAAGTAGCCACTAAATGTATAATAATCACCTTTAGGTACTGAAACATTTTGTTCTACTGATTGTCCTTCCGTTTGACTAACAATCTCTAAAGACCTTGTACCAGAATAACATTCAGTTGTAGAAATGGTGCTTGAAATCATACTATCATTACTTGATACCTGAAAATAATTAGTCTCAGCTTCAAAACTAGCATTTTTTAAAAAATTTTTAATATGTCTAATTGGACTTTCGCTAGTTAAAATTCTATTTTTTGCATTTTCATCATTACCATAGGTTCTATTTATAGAATAAGCACTATCAATATTTTCTTCACTACTTAAACTGTTTTGAGATAATAAATTACCATAACTATTATATATTAATGTTGTTGTTTTATCCTTATTATCTATAATACTTGTAGATTCAAATCCATAATCTAAAGTAAAATAATCTCCTATTGTATTATTTAATCCAATCTGAGTAACTTTAAATACTCTATATGGAGAATACTGATAATAATCATACATAATTTTTAAACCTGTACAATCAATTATATTAATAATAATATTATTAGAATTGTATTCAAAAGTAGTGATTCCATTTAAGGTTTCTAAGCTTAATAATAAGTTATTAGAAAAATTTAACTTTGTAGTCGTACCTGGACTTGTTACTAAAATACTATCATCATTATAAGTAATAACAACTTCGTACCCAAATTTGTCAGTTATTTTATTTATTGAGTTATTATTATTTAGTGTAATATTGATACTATTATTATCTATATCAGTAATTTGAGTTAATCTATAAATATTATCTATTTTAGTAAATAACATTTTATTTCCATCAATATCTTCCATTGTACATATAGTATCAGTTTTTTCTATTGTTAAATTCAATCCATCCTCATCTCTATATTTATCGTAGTTCTCTTCTTTTACAAAATAATGTAGTGTACCATCTTCATCTAAGTATTCTAAATAATTACTATTACCAATAGTCACATCTTTAATAACTTGTTCTAAATTAAGTCTATAACCTTTTGAAAAAAATGTTTCATTATTTAAAATAACATCATTTGTATTATATACTAAATCTAAATTTACAGGTAAATTCCCACCAACCGTATGTCCTAAATGAAAGACAGTAGTTAAATTACCATTATAAGTATTAATATAAGCTGTTCCATCTGTAAAACTCTGTTGTCTATAGTCCAAATAGTTTTCTAATCCATTATGATTACGATATACCAATGAAAATATTGGTTTAGGATTATTATCACCAGGAAGATTATTATCTTTAGAATAAAATGCTGGGAAGTCATCATCAACATATTTACTTTCATCAACAGCTTTTATCATAACCCCATAATTTGGTGTATCTCTATACCATTTTTTTACTAAATTAGTAATGTTACCATCATAATATGAATGTTTAGGTATAACAACGTCTCCATTTATAGTACTTCTAGATCCATAAAATATACTTTCTACTCTTTTTTCAAATTTGTCATTCATATTATTCCAATTAGCAGTATTTTCATCCCAATCAGCAGTTACTCTATGGATAGTTGCAAGTCTTTCTGGTGGATACTGAGTATTAGTTGGATAAGATGTTAAATCTAGTGTTGCATATACAATTTCACTACCTGTTCCTATTGTTGGTAGAGAAAACTTTATAAGAGTTCTATTTGGACGTAAATTTTCATTAACTTTTTCTACCCCAGCTTTTAAATAAGGTTTATTATATCTAACATCATTAGTATCTCCTGGATAAATATATGTATCATATAAACTTATATTTTGACTATTATTACTGATAGTTGGATCAACATATACTGGATATACTCTTTCGTTAGAATTTAACCATTCTTCATCTAAAACTAATGTTAATAAATAGCCATAATCAAAACTATTAATTTTATAATAAACATTATCATTTCTTATCTTCTGCGAATCTATCATATATGGTTTTTCAATTCTAAAAACTATATTTCCACTAATATCCTTTGATACTATTTCTCCATTTTCTTCAAATAGATGCAAATCAGTATCTAATTCAAAACTTAATTCCGAATAATTAGCATTTTGCAAAACAATTGTTTCTTTTACCTTGTCTGATAAAGCTTGATATTCTACTGTAATATCATCTGTTATATTATTATAAGTAGTATTCTTCATTTGTTTAGAAAGTTTTCTTTTATAAGCTTTAATATTACCTATGTTTGATTCTCTTACTTTAAAATCTATATAATGATTCTTTTTTGTCATTTTCATTAGTGATTCTTTAAAGTTTTCTTTAAATTCAACCTTGTAATCATTAGATTTATTTCTTAAAATACCATTTTCACTTACCAAAGTATTATCTATTTCTTCATATTTTCCATCTTTTAAATAATGGATATCTGTGTCATACACCTCAGCAAGAATTGTTCCATCTTCTCGTAAGAAATGTTTTTCACGAGGTTTTCTTTTTTCTATTAATTCAACTTGCTTCATAATAATTATCCCTCCTAACTAATTCTTTTCCACATATATACTGTAAGATATGGAGGCATATTATTATGTGCTTGGCCACTACCAGTATTATTAATTGTTACAGTATGTGAATGATCTCCTGCACTATTAAATGGATCCCATCTTTCACCATCTGATAGTCTTTCATTTGCTATAGATCCTTTGGCACTACCAGCTGCATAACTCCACCAACCATTATAACCATGTCTATGAGCTCCAGTTGTATTGGTTGTTGCAGTATGATTGTGACTTGGCATTTCATTTATAGTTAAAGAGTGTGTTGCTTCTCCTCCTGTTTCTTTATTTTGATAAATATCTCCACATGAAAGCAAAAACTTATCTTTAATTTGCTCCCAAGTGCCTCCAAATAAAGTACTTGGGTTTGTTTCGTTTATTGACAAATAAATTGACCCAACTGGATAAATTATATTTGTAATTAAATTTGAGTCAATCGATTGAGCAGTTATTGTTTTTACACTTAAATTTCCATTACAATCTAACTCAAATTTATTATTTTTTGAAGTAATACAAGTTGCATTTAAATTGTTTACTTCTAAATTTGTATTTTCTCCTTCTTTAGTGAAAGAGTTTATTATATAATCGTGTTCTTTCATTTTATTATCTTCTTTCTTCTTTTATTTTTTTTTACTAGAAAGAGAATTATTTTAATTATATATAAATATAATATAAGTGAAATCACTTTCTAGTGATTTTATGTTAAGTTGTATGTATTCTTTTATTAAAGAGTACATACTTTTTTATATTTCATAATTATTACCTCCTTACTATAAAATATTTATAATAAAGAAAGTTAGTTATAATCTTTACCTAAAAAAAATTAATATTGGAAATATTATAGTAATTAAAGGATTTGCAACAACAAGTGATTATAGTATAGAATTAGTAGCAAAAGAACTTAAATTTCTTACATTTTAATATTATATTAATAAAATAAATTTGAATCAAAAAAAAATACCTACTATCTTGAATTAGTAGGCATTTTTATTATAATTACTTATTTCCAAAGTGTGTTTAATAAAAAAGTAATTACAGTTATCTTAGTTAAAAAATAGAACACTTTATTATTTTCTTCTCTAAAAGAATTAGCATTTGAACCTTCATTTATTAGATTTGTAATTAATATATTTTTTATTTTGTGATTTTTTTGAGATTATTTTTTCACTTTTTGGCAAACCAATAACATTTTGTCAACATTCTTGTAAATTGCAATGAAGGAAATAAGACTTATATATAATAAAACTTAGTTTTCAGTGTTATTACCACATTCTTATAAAAATAGTGTCAAATGGATTATCTTTCTTTCTGATAAAGGATTATTCAATCATTTTTTAATATCTCATTATTCTAATATATTCATATTCATGTGAATATTTATCATTTCATTTTTTATGCTACCCACTAACGCTGTATATTTTTCCATGATTTTTATATTTAACTAATTATCTGTAGTAAAGATACTTATCAAATCATCATTAAAACACCTGATATTTACATGCGACCTTCCTTCACTAGATATAACATTCTCACTTTTTTCTTTTGCTGGAATTAAAGAAACAATATTCAATTTTGTTAATTCCCTTTTTGTAAAAGAAAATATATATTGAACAGTGTCAAAATCCAGTTTTTTCCATTTTACTATTCCATTTTCTATGGTATCAGGAAGATAATTTGCAAGAGTCATTGCTTCTAAATTTTTACGTTTTTTAAATTCCAACTTTGATATTTCTTCTTCCGTTGGTATATTATCGCCTATCCAATCATATAAAGTGACAATTGCATATTCATTATAAAACTCATCTTTTGGTAAATATCCTATATTATATCTAGAAGTCGCAGTTACCTGAAATAAAATATATTTTCCAATATACTCACTATCCTTATTTTTATCAAATAAACACTCGTCAGTTATTTTATATAGTAATATATCTCCTACATTCCATATCGGTCTAGACATATAAAACTTTCCCATTTTTTTTCTAGGTAAAGGTTCTGAATTAAGTCTAGCTTTTAAAGCAACTAATTCTTTTTTATCGACATTTTTTAAATATGATAAGGCTTTTTTCTTAACTTTTTTAGATAGCCTTCCTAACTTATATTCCTGATCAGCAAGCACTAACCAAAACTCTTTATCATAACCATCATCTATGTATTCTTCAAAAGAATCTATCATCATATCTTCCACTTCCAAATCAGAATACCCTAACTTCAAATATGTTCTATATTCATCTTTTAAATCCTGTGCCATATCATTTTGATATAATTTATCTCCCCAACATCCCATATACTTTCTCCTTATATTTTATTTATTAATTATGTGGATAACCTGAGCAATCTATTAAGTTTTCTTCTTGTAAAAGAAAAATCTGATCCCAATAATATTTATATTTACTCATCTTATTAGGCGCAATTCCATTAATTTGATTTTGTGTAGGCATATTTATATCTTTAACTAAAGTGTTACACTTTTCAATTAAAAATTGTTCCCACACTCTTGATTCCGCATAACTTATATCATTTCTAGCTTCGTGTATTTCTAATTCTGCTCTAAATGGATTATTTTTATGTCTTACCTTTGTTTGAGGTAAATCTTTTGTCCTCCCAACTTATTTAACATTACCATCACTCGGACTATACAAAACATAAACATTATACTTATCTTTTTGCTCCTGCTGTTTTTTCTTCTTTTCTTTAGATTTACTTTTTGATTTTGGTTTAGTGTTATTAGTAATGGCTTTACCTATTGCTTTAGCAGCCGCCTTAGTGCCACAATATATCGCTGCACCTAATAGTACCAGCCCTGCTGCACCAGCTGCTGATATAGAAAGCGCAAAATTACCATCGTCATCTACCATATTAATAGGATTATTGTTAGAATATTTATAAACATTGCAACTATTACTACTTTCATCAATATTTAAAATCTTATCTAAACTAATAAATCTTCCAATTTCGGGATTATAGTATCTATGATTTAAATAATATAATTCAGTTTCTACGTCATAATAATAGCTTCTATATCTAAATGGATTTATATTGGCTATATGAGAATAATTTTCTGCTGAAATTTCTTGTTGATTTTCATCTTTTATACTCAAAACTTTTCCCCAACTATCATACACATATGTAACAATGATATTTCCATCTTCATTAAGTATTCCTATAACATCATTTTGAATATTTTTTAAATAGAACTTTTATCTTTATATTTAAAACATACATTAGAATTATTTACTAAGTAGTTTCTAATAATATTTTCTGTTTCTTTTTTTGTTAAAATTATTGTTAAAGTTCCTTGATTATTTTTATTATTAAAAACATTATTTTCTTGTAATAAAAATTCTACTCTTTTTTTTACTCCATTAGCTCCATCTACAAAAATAACTTTATGATTAAGAGCGTTCTCAATATATTTTTTTATAAATGGATAATGAGTACATCCTAATATTACAACTTCTATTTGATTATAATCTATATTTTTAAATAAATTATCTAAATAAATTGGTATTTCTTCTAAATTTTCATTTTCTATTAATTCTGCTAAATTTGTACAAGGTAAGAGAATACGATTTTTTTGATAATATTCTTTAGCTAAAGACATTAATCTATCACTATGAATAGTTCCAGGTGTTGCCATTACAAGTACATTTTTATCTTTATATTTATCATAAGCGACTTTTATAGCCGGTTCTACTGCTACAAATAAAATGTCTTTATAATTGTTTCTTAAATAAGAAATAGTTTGAGTACTTGCAGTATTACAAGCTATTATTACAATTTTGACATTATATTTTATAAAATATTTTATAATATTATCAACTATTTTTATAATCTCTTCTTTTGGTTTGTTTCCATATGGATTATTAATAGAATCTGCATAATAAATATAGTTTTCACAGGGCAAGTATTTTCTTACTTCATTTAAAATTGAAATTCCGCCTATTCCAGAATCTATAATTCCTATTGGTCTATCATCCATATTTTCCTCCTTATATTCTTTAAATTAAGTTATCTTGACTAGAAAATAATTTGTAATATTCTCCTTTTTTATTCATTAATTCTTGGTGATTTCCAATTTCTAATATTTTTTTATCTTTTATAAATAAAATTATATCAGAATTTACTATTGTAGATAGTCGATGAGCTATTGTAATTGTTGTTTTATCTTTTATTAAATTATTTATTTTATTTTGTATTAAGTTTTCAGTTCTTACATCTATTTTACTTGTTGCTTCATCTAAAACTAAAATTTTGGGATCATTTATTAACACTCTTATATAACTTAATAATTGTTTTTCTCCATCTGATAAAGTATTACCATGATTTTCTAGAACTGTTTCATATCCATTTGCAAATTCTTTAATCCAGTCATCTAAATCTATTTTTTTACATAAATTTATTATTTCTTTATCAGATATATTAATATTACCATATTTTAAATTATTCATTATAGTATCTGTAAATAAATAATTGTCTTGCTGCATAATTGACACTTGTCTTCTTAAACAATTTAAATCATAATCTTTTATATCAGTATTATCAATATAAATATTACCTTTATTAATATCATAAAACCTAGCAATTAAATTCGCTATAGTAGTTTTTCCACTTCCTGTTTCTCCAACTATGGCTACTTTTTGACCTTGTTTTATTTTAAATGAAATATTATCTAATATAATTTTATCATCATTATATTGAAAAACAACATCTTTAAATTCGATATTTCCTTCTATTTCTTTTTTTACTGGATTTTCATTATTTTTAATAGTAATAGGTTCATCAAGTGTTTCTAAAATTCTTTCTAATGATGTCATCGACTCTATAAATTCATCCATTCTTAAAAAAAGATTTTTAATAGGATTCCAAAATCTAGTAGAATATGATCCCATAGCAACAATTGTTCCTAGAGTAATGCTTGGAAATAAGTAAAATATTCCAATAGTATAAATTGCAATTTGAACAGTATTAGAAACTATTGCAGTACTACTCCAGGAAATATTACTATACTTTATATATTTACAATAAGCTTCAAAAAAGGCATCTGTTAATGAGTCATGTATTTTTTCATTTTCATAGCTTCTATTGAAAATTTTAGTTGTATCCAATCCTTTTATTGTTTCATAAAAATATGCGTTCATATTTGATTTTTTATTATTAATTTGATGTTTTAACTTTCTTTTGATTTTAGTAGTAAAACTAAAAATAATAGTAAGTATAATTACTCCAAGTAAAGTTATTAATGTAAGACTTATATTAGTTATAATCATAAATATTAATGTTAAAGTAATACTAAGTAATTGTAGTATTGTATCAATTAGACCATTTGTTATTAATGTGGAAACATTTTCTGAATACTCTGTTAATCTAACTAGTATTTTTCCATGAGGTCTAGTATCATAATAATTTGATGATAAATATTGTAAGTGAGTGAATAAATCATTTTTTAAATCTTCAATAACATTTTCATTAACTTTTGTTAATTTTTTATTTCTAAAATTATGTAATAGTACTACTACAACTTGCAAAGATGCACTTATTATGAAAAATTTAACTAAACTTTCAAAGATCATTTTTGTAGTAATATTGTCTATCCCATATTGAATAATTTTAGCATAAATTAAAGATATTAATGTAATTGATAAATGTATAAAAAAAACTAATAATAATTGTTTTTTATATTTTTTTGAATATTTAAGAGCTCTTTTTAAATTTTTTAAACTAAAATTAGTATTTTTTTCATCAACATCATATTTATTTACTCTCATAATTTTATCCCCCTTTTTTGAATATCATAAATTTCTTTATAAGTTTTATTATTTTTCAATAAAGTTTTATGAGAACCTTGTTCTATAATTTTACCATTTTCTAAAACAAAAATTTCATCCGCATTTTTTACAGATAATATTTTTTGAGCAATGATAATTTTTGTAGAGTCATAGTTTAAATTATTAATATTATTTGTAACTTCAAGTTCTGTTTCAAAATCTAGTGCTGATGTGATATCATCTAATATTAAAAGTTTTGGATTAGTTGCTAGTGTTCTAGCAAGAGAAAGTCTTTGTTTTTCTCCTCCAGATAAATCAACTCCTCCTTCTCCTATTACTTCTTCTATCCCATTTTTTAATTTAAATATATAGTCTGCTTTAGCTAATTTGATATATTTAATTATTTCTTCTTCACTTAATTTTAAATTCCCAAAATTAATATTGTTTTTTATAGAGTCAGAAAATAGAAATGGTGTTTGTGTTACATAACCAAATTCTTCTCTTAAAGAACTTAATTTGTATTCTTTGATATTTATACCATTTATTAATATTTCTCCTGAAGTGACATCTTCAAGTCTTAAAAGTAATCTTGCTATTGTTGATTTACCACTACCAATTTTACCTATTAGAGCGTATGTTTTACCTGGTAAGATATGCATATTAAAATCTTTTAAAATATAGTCATCATCATACTTTAAGGAAACATTTTTAAATTCAATTTCTAATTGTTCTTGATTTATGAGTAACTTTCCATCTTTAATAGATGACTCTTGATTCAATATCCATTTTATTTTATCTAATGCTACTTTAAAATTTTGCCAATTGTCCATTAAAGTACTTGCATTTTCAAAAGGAGTTTTTAAAAACCATAATAGTGAATCAAACACAAGCCATTCTCCTATTGTTATTTCTTTATTCATTACAAATAAAAATCCAAAAAATACAAGTAGAGCACAAATAAATTCATTAAGTGCAGTTGTTGTGATTATATAATTTATAAATTTATATCTAATTTTTAAATTTTTATTTTTTAATGTCCTGTTTTTCTGTTTAAATTTAGCTATTTCTTCTTTCTCAGTTCCATAATTTTTAACTAATCTATTTGAATCTATATTTTCTTGAATAAAATTATTAAATTTTGATAAATATTCTCTTTTATCTTGATAATTCTTTTTAGATTCTTTTAAATATTTATTAGAATAATAGAAAAGAATTGGTAGTGGAATTGAAATTATTAAAGTAAGTTTTGGACTTATAATAAAACAATATATTAAGGCTCCTAAAAATCTTAGAGTTGCTGCTATTAGTGTTTTTATTGTAAAACACATATTATGTCTTATTTTATAAGTATCTGAAAATATTGTTGTAATTTCTCCTAAGGGATTCTTATTAAAAAATTCTGAATCAAGTATATTTAATTTTTTATACATAGCTATTCTTAATTTTTTGGCTAAACGAAATCCCCAAGTGTCTAATAATAATACTCCTATATAAGCTGATATTGTTCCAAATATTACTATTATTATAGTAATAATAGCAAGAGGAATTATAATATCTCTATTTCCTCCTAATAATCCTTTATCTACTATTTTTCCCATTAAAATAGCTGGAAAAATCATTAAAACATCTCCAAATACTATTAAAAAATTATAGAAAATATATTTTAATTTATTGTTTTTATCAAAATTTAATACCCATTTCATAGTTACTCCTTAATGCATTAATATTATACTAAAAATAAAGAAGTTTTAAAAGTTATAGAGATATAATTATTTGAATTTAAATTATTTAAATTATTAATTTATTTTTATCTTTTTATTATAAAAATATTAATGGTAAATTAAAAAACATAGAATTTTTATATTATTCTATATTTTCTATCTGCTCATCTATATAATTATTTATTATATTTAATAATTCTTTCGTTGTACTTATTATTTCTTCATTTTGAAATTTCTTTTTAACTCTTATTAAAAAGTTTTCTAAATATTTATGTTTTTTTAGTATTTTAAAACAACTTGGAAAATTCAAATCATAAACATAGGCAAAAAAAGTAATGATTTGATCAGCGTTATTTTTTACATCTTTGTAATAAACTATTTTATTATTTAAAAATTCTTGCACAAGATTTTTCGATATTTTTAAGTTTTCAAATTCTTTATACCAGAAAATATCTTCCATTTTGTCTTGATTAATTACTTTAAAAATATCTAATTTATCAGCATCACGAATTATTTTTGAAAATAGTAGTGATTCTTCATCAAGGTTTTCTTCAATATTAGCTTTATTATGATTAAATACTGCTTTTTTTATAATATAATCATATTTATTAGTATTAAGAAATTTTTTTATTAAACCATCTTCATACAAGACTTTTAAACTATAAGAAGCATGATCAATTCCTGTATCTTTGTCAGAGAAAGTATCATATTGTTTTACTTGTTCAAATCTTCCTATGTCGTGAAATAAACCTATTAATTCAGCTAGATTAATTTGCTCTTCTTCTAAATTTAATTCTTGAGCTAAATATCTTGAATTTTCTGTAACTCTTAAAATGTGATCTACTTTTAATTTTATTCTTCCAGAAGTTAAATCATATTGTTCAACATATTTTATAAATTCTTTTTTAGCATTTTCTATATCTATCATTTTTTTCTCCTTTTATTAAATCTTATCATAACTATTAAAATTAATAAATCTGATTTTATTACACAAAAATAAGAACTTAAAGTTCTTATCTTGGGACATATTTAAATGGATTTATAATACTTCTAGTATATTGATTATAAGTTCCATTATAAGCCCATCCATAATTTTCGGACATTTCTAAGTGAAGATGGCATCCTGATGAATAACCAGTTGATCCCATATATCCAATTACGGTTCCTAAATCGACATCTTGTCCGATATTAACATTATATCCTTGTAAGTGAGCATATTGTGAGAAAACTAATTTACCATTGACATTATGAACTATTAAAATCATAAATGCTCCATAATTATCTAAAGTATTTCCTTTATAGTAAACTCTTCCAGGAGCTACTGGATAAATTGGTGTTCCACAACCTTTTACAAAGTCTACTCCTTTATGAATACCTCCATAGTTCCAGCTAATTCGACCTCCTATTATTGGACGTCTAAAGCCATTTTCACCTATTATAACTCCACTTCCAACATCACTATTTCCGCCACCTCCAGTTGGTGGTTTTGGAGGAATATCACAAGTAACTCCTATAACATCATTAGATTTACATCCTCTACCTTTATAATATGAAACTTGTTTTTTATAAAATTCTATTTGTCCTTTAGTACTTGGAACTGTTCCTTCGATACTTCTTGTTTCTTTTTCAATTCGTTCTTTTTCAGAATTAAGAGATGATTTTAAGTTTGTAAGTTCTTTATTTTTTTTATTTAAATCTTCTGTTTTTCTCTTATTTTCTTCGATTAATTTTTCTAAATCGTCCATTATTTTTTTATTGTAGTCAGTTAATTGTTCTATCACAGATATTCTATAAATCATATCTGTGATACTATTGGCATCAAATATATATTCTAAATATGTGTTTTCATTACTTATAACTTGAAAGTATTTTATTAATTTTTTACTTTCTTTTTCTTTTTTTTCGATTTCTTTATTACTTTTTTCGATTTCTTCTTTTAAATTAGCTATTTCATTTTCTGCTTCTTTTATTTGTTTTTCAATTTTAGCTATTTTAGCTTTGATTTCAGCTACCTCGGCATCATTTTTAGCCATTTTATCTTCTTTTTCTTTTAGTTCTTTAGTATATTTATCAACTAAATTTTCATATTCTTTAAGAGTTATTGCTGATGTTTTTTGAGGAATTAGAAGAAATGATAAACAAATTGTTATAATTAATAACTTCCAATTTCTCATATTTACACCTTTAGATACTTTCTAACAGCACTTGCACTACCTATCATACCAACTATAATTCCAATGACGATAATAATTAGAGATGCTTGATATATAAATGGTTCTGGTGGAATTAATTCTATAAGTTTAGTAAATAAGAATCCATTAAAATGCTTATAAAATGCTAAATAGCCATACGTTGTTAAAACTACTGGAAGAATTGAACCAAATAATCCTAAAATCATTCCTTCTATTATAAAAGGAATTTTTATAGAAAAATTACTTGCTCCTACTAAACGCATAATTCCTATTTCTCTTTTTCTTGAAAAGATAGTTAATTTAATAGTATTAATAATTAAAAATACAGTTACAACTACAAGTGCTATAACTACACCATAGGCTACTTTTTCAACAGATGAGAATGCATTTACTAATTTTTCAACCATTCCTTCTCCATATTGAACTACTGCAACATTTTTTTCTTTTTTTAACTCTTTTGCTGTATTTCCTATTTTTTCAACATCTTTTACTTTTATTTTAAATGTATCTCTTAGAGGATTATCATCTTTATCCCAATCTTTCATTACGGAATTAAAAACATCATATTCTTCCATCATTTCACTTTTTACTTTCTCTTTTGATTGATAAGTGTATTTTGCAATATTATTTTTTCTTTGTAAAGTATCTTTCATAGTTTCTATATCTTCTTCTTTACAATCATTTTCCATAAAAACAACTATAGTTAAATCTTTTTCAATCTCTTGAGTAAAATTTTGAACATTGAATGAAGCAATTATTGCTATAGCTACTATAATTAATGTTATTGTTATACATGAAATTGAGGCTAATGAAAGACTAAAGTTTCTTATTACACTTTTAAAAGCATCTCTAATGCTTCTTCCTAACATTCTAATTAGCTTCATTACTATAAGTTCCTTTCTGTTTAAAATTTACTAAATGACCATCTTTTAAAGTTATAACTTGCTTTTTCATTTTATTAACAATTTCTTTGTCATGTGTTGCCATAATTATTGTTGTTCCTCTTGTTTTATTAATACTTTCTAAAACTTTCATTATCTCCATACTTTTTTCTGGATCTAAATTACCAGTAGGCTCATCACATAATAACATTTTTGGATTATTAACTATTGCTCTTGCAATTGCTACTCTTTGTTGTTCTCCTCCTGATAATTGATCAGGATAATTGTGAACTTTATTTTTTAAACCTACATCTTCTAGGGCTTTTAAAACGTATTTTCTTATTTTGTCTTTCTTTTCACCAATACATTCTAAAGCAAATGCAACATTTTCAAAAACTGTTAATTTAGGTAAAAGACGATAATCTTGAAACACTATACCTAGTTGTCTTCTAAGTTTATATACTTTTTTATTTTTTAATCTTGCAACATCAAGTCCTCCAACTATTATTTGTCCTTTAGTAGGCTTTTCTTCGCGATATAGCATTTTTATTAAAGTACTTTTTCCACTTCCTGAACCTCCTATAATAAAGACAAATGAGCCTTTTTCTATTGCTAAGTTTAAATCGTAGATGGCAGTTACTCCATTTCGATATTTTTTTTCAACATTTTTCACTCTAATTAAGTCCATCTATTGTATCACCACCTTAGTTTATTTCCATTATAACATAAAAATTTGTAGAAAAAAAGATACCATTTATTTACAAAAAAAGATAGTTTTACAAATCGACTATCTATTTTTATCTTGCTCCTTCTACTTGATAAGAATCAGTTACAGTAAAGAAGGCATCTTTATCTATTTTTTTAATTCCTCTTGCTAGTTTAAAATATTCTTGAGAAGGAACTACTGTTAATAAAACATTTTTCTTTTTTTCAAAAAAACCTCCTTTAACTTCGAATATTGTTACACTATGATCTAATGATTTTATAATATAATTTTTTATTTTGTCTTCTTCACTTGTCATAATATAAAAAGCTTTATTATTAGAAATTCCTAACAATACTTTATCTAGTACTATATTATTTATATATAAAAATATAATTGCAAACATAGCTTTAGTTGTTCCAAAAAAATATGTTCCTGCTAAAACGATTGATATATTTATAAATAAACTTGATTTTGCAATAGAAATTTGTTTTTTTTCATATAAAACCTGACTTACGACAGGAAAACCTCCATTACTGAAACCAGTCTTATACATTAATCCATTTGCTAAACCACTAATTGCTCCTGCGAATATAACTAATAGGAGCATATCTGATGAATCTATTGCTATAAAGGTTGCTAGTGGTGATGTTATTTTAACGAGTAATGGATATAAAATACTGGCTACAATTGTTCCTGCTGTTCTTTCTATACCAACAAATATAAAACTAAAAATAGCACAAAGACCTGATAAAATAAAAATCATTAATGCTGGATCTATTTTATATAAATGTTTTGTGATGATTGCTATACCTTGAGTACCTCCTGTAACTAGATTTAAAGGTAGTAAAAATATATTATAAAGAGTGGCACTTAAAAGAAGTGATAACGCCATTAAAAGTATTCGCCATAGTTTTTTATTTTCTTTTAATTTCTTTATTATATTCATCTATTCCCCTCCAAATACTTCATAGGTATCAGTTACAATAAAAAAGGCTTCTTTATCAATTTGTTTTATACCTTCTTTTAACCTATAATAATCTTTTGTAGGAAGAACTGCCATTAATACATTTTCTTTATTTTTAGAGTAGCCTCCTTTTGCTTTAAAAACTGTTACTCCATGATTTAAATATTTAATAATAAAATTTTTTATTTCTTCTTCTCTGTCAGTTATTATATAAAATATTTTACTATCTGATATTCCTAATACAACACGATCTGATATTAAACTTATAATATATAAAATAATAATGGAATACATCATACTATTTATACCAAAGAATAATCCTGATGATAATACAATTAACCCATCACTAAAAAGCATACTTTTACCAAGAGTGATTTTACAGTATTTAGAAATTATTTGATTAATTATGTCTGTTCCTCCTGTTGTAAAACCTGCTTTAAAAACAAGTCCTGCACCAAAGCCATATAATATTCCACCAAATATAGCAGATAATAAAACTTGAGATGTATTTATTTTAAAAATATAATTTATATTTTCTGTTATAGCAATTAATAAAGGTAGAAGTATTGTTCCTAATATTGATGCTCTTGTTTTTTCTTTTCCTAATAAGAAGTAGCTTATTAATATTAATATTAAATTCATTATTAAAATTGAAAGTGAATTATTTATATTAAAAAATCTATTTAATATAATCGCAATTCCTCCTACTCCACCTGGTACTAAATTATTAGAAGCAATAAATATATTATAGGCTAAAGCTATAATAAAACATCCTAAAAAGAATTGAATAAATCTTTTTAAATATGATTTTTTATTTATATATTCTAAAAATCTTAAATCTTTATTCTTTGAAAATATATTCATATTTATAGCTCCTTTTTTAAATTACTTTCTATAAATTCGTCAATATCACCATCTAAAACTTTATTTACATTACTTGTTTCAACATTAGTACGATGATCTTTTACCATGGAATAAGGATGCATAACATAGCTTCTAATTTGAGATCCAAATTCTATATTTTTTTGATTTCCTTTTAGCTTATTTAATTCCTGTTCTTGTTCTTCTAATTTTTTTATTAATAGTTTATTTTTTAAGACTTTCATTGCTTGTTCTTTATTTTGAATTTGACTTCTTTCATTTTGACAAGTAACAACTATTTTTGATGGAAGATGAGTAATTCTTACAGCTGAGTCTGTTGTATTAACACCTTGTCCTCCTGCCCCTGTTGAACGATAAACATCTATCTTAAGATCTTTTTCATCTATCTCTATACTTGTATCTTGGTCTATTTCAGGTGTAACTTCAACAGATGCAAAAGAAGTGTGTCTTCGCTTATTAGAATCAAATGGGGATAATCGAACTAGGCGATGAACCCCTTTTTCGTTTTTCAAATAACCATAAGCATTCAATCCTTTAATTAAGATAGAAACACTTTTAAGACCTGCTTCATCTCCGTTCTGATAGTCTAAAATTGTTATTTTATAATTGTTTTTTTCTGACCATCTTGTATACATCCTATAAAGCATACTAGCCCAATCGCATGATTCTGTTCCTCCTGCACCTGGATGAATATCTAAGATACAATTATTTTTATCATAAGGTCCACTTAAAAGTAGGAGCTTATGTAAATTTTCAACATTAATATTTATCTTTTGAGTATTGTTTAATACTTCTTTTTCTAAGCTATTATCTGGTTCAACTTCTAATAATTCTATAACTTCTAAGTTCGATAATATTTCATCTTTTATGTTTTCTATTTGATTTACTTCTTCTTTTAAATTATTTAAGTCTTTAATTACTATTTCAGCATTATTTCGATCATTCCAAAAATTAATATCTTCTGTTTTTTCTTGCAATAATTTTATTTTTTCTTGTTTAGATGAAATGTCAAAGTGACCTCCATAAATTATTGATAATACTTAAATTATTTTCTAAGATTTTTTTTTGTTCATTTAATTCCATAGTTATCTCCTTTATTAATTTATTATAAATATTATATCAAATTTATGGATAAGCTTAATAATATTTCTTTCTATTATTTATTTTTAACTATATTTTTTTAATTATTCTTGAATTTTTTTACTTTTTTGGTATTTTTTTTTTAATATAACATATATTAAAAGTGAGGAAGGTTCACTTTGTAGTGTGAAGATCCTCTGTATATAGATTAGGAGCATGAATAATTGCTCCTTTTTTATTTTTAACAATATCGTATATCCCCTAATTAATAATTTTTTGTAATTTTTGATGAAATAATTATTTTAGGTGATAAAATGATAGTTAAAAATTTAAAAAATAGTCGTGAAGAGTTACAATTAAAGCAAAAAGATGTTGCTGAACTTTTTGGTCTTCATACTTCTACAATTTCTGGATGGGAAACTGGCAAAGATCCTATACCTTTGTCTAGATTAGTTTATTATGCTAATAAGTATTATTTAAGTTTAGATTATTTATTTGGTTTAATAGCTAAAAATGAGGAATATTACGAATTTAATTTGGACCTTGTAGTTTTAGCAGAAAATTTAACTAATTTAAGACTTTCTAAAAATCTTACACAAGATGATATTGCTAAAATACTTAATACTAGTCAATCTACATATTGTAATTATGAAAATGCTCGTAATACTATTAAAACATCATTTTTATTAGGTTTAGCAAAATATTATAGAAAAGATGATGAAGATTTTTCTATAGATAGTTTATTTGGTAGAATAAAAAAAAAGAACTAGTTTTTATTTTAGAATGATTTATTTTATTAATAAAAAGACTTTAACTTTTATATATTAAGTGTGAAACTTAGCAATTATTTAAAAAAGTTTTACACTTTATTTTTTATAATAATTTTGATTAGACTTAACTATTAAAAACTGAAATAAATTCTGAGACAAAATTAAATAACCTAGTAGAAAAATTTACAGAAGAATAAAAAGGGCAACAATACTACTTTGTAATATGTTGCTCTTCAGCAATTTTAATTCTGTGTGATTCCACGGAATTAAAATTTCCATTATTAAATTCTTCCCATAAACTATAATAATCAAATGAATTTTTATTTGACATCCAATTTCTAATTACTCCTGGAGGATCTTCAGAATTTGCTGATCTTGCTAAATCAGTTAATGAAATATAATTAACATTTTCTATCTTAATATTCCTACTTTATTTTCTTTTACTATTACACTTTTTGAATATCACGTGGACAAATTATGAAATTCGAGCCATTTTAATATTTTTTCAATTCTTGATTTTCTCTTATTTTCCACAACAATTTTTATATTTCAAACCAGAGCCGCAGCTGCAAATTTGATTTCGACCTATTTTTTGACTTCTTTTTGGTTGTTTTTTAGTAGTTTTTTCTTCTTTATCATTTGTTATTATTTTTTTTGTTGTTTCTTTTCTTTCTATATTTTGTCTTATCTCTGCTTTTAGTAAGAATATCGAAACATCTTTGTCTATTTTTTGTAGCATAGAATCAAATAAATCAAATCCTTCCATAGTATAAGCTCTTAAAGGATCTTCTTGAGCATAACCACGTAGGTGAATTCCTTCTCTTAAATGAGACATAGTGTTAATATGTTCCATCCAGTAATTATCTAGTACTTGTAATGTTATAACTTTTTCGAATTCTTGAACTATTTCTTCAGGTAAATCTTTAATTTTCTCTTCATATTCTTCTATAACTTTTTTAGATAAAAAATCAATTAACTCGTTTGCTTCTTTATCTTTAATATCATTTTCCGATAAATCAATTTTTAATAAGTTTTCATTAACAAACTCTGTTATCTCTCTAATATCATCCTCTGTTAAATAGTTTTCTGGTGGAATATGAGAATTAACTAAATCTTCTATATGATGTCTATAGGTAGTTAAAACCATTTCATGTATTGATGTGTTATCTAAAATCTTATTTCTTTTTTCATAGATAATTTCTCTTTGATTATTCATAACATCATCATATTGTAGTAAGCTTTTACGTATATCAAAATTATTTCCTTCTACTCTTTTTTGAGCTGTTCCAATTGATTTAGTGAATGTTTTACTTTGAATTGCTTGTTCTCCTAAACCCATTGACTCCATCATTGCACCAATTCTATCTGATCCAAAACGAACCATTAAGTCATCTTTCATCGAAACAAAGAATTGAGTATATCCTGGATCTCCTTGACGTCCTGAACGTCCACGCAATTGATTATCAATACGACGTGACTCATGACGCTCAGTTCCAACTACACACAAACCACCTAGTTCTTTTATTTCATCTGATAGTTTAATATCTGTACCACGACCTGCCATATTTGTTGCAATAGTTACTGATTTACTTTGACCTATTTTTGAAATAATTTCTGCTTCTCTTTCATGATTTTTTGCATTTAAAACTTCATGAGGAATATGTGCTTGTTTTAACAATCTGCTAATTAGTTCACTTGTTTCAATAGCAATTGTTCCAATTAATACAGGTTGCCCTTCATTATATCTTTCTTTTACAAACTCTATTACTGCTTTATATTTTGCTTCTTTTGTAGCATAAACTAAATCGGGCGCATCTATTCTAATAACATCTTTATTAGTTGGAATTTCTATAACATACATATTATAAATGTTTCTAAATTCTTCTTCTTCAGTCTTTGCAGTACCTGTCATACCTGATAATTTTTTATACATTCTAAATAAATTTTGAAATGTAATTGTTGCTAAAGTTTTTGTTTCTTGATTAATATTTACGCCTTCTTTGGCTTCGATAGCTTGATGTAGTCCATCAGAATATGCTCTACCTTTCATTAAACGTCCAGTAAATTGATCAACTATTACTATTTCACCATCTTGAACAACATAATCTACATCATTGTTCATTGCATAATTAGCACGAAGAGCTTGGTTTATAAAATGAAGTAATGTTGCATTATCTACATCATAAAGATTTTTTATTTTAAACATTTCTTCGGCTTTATCTGCTCCTAATTCTGTTAAGTTAACACTTTTTGTTTTTTCATCAAATATAAAATCTTTTTCAATAGTTAAACTTTTAGCATATTTATCTGCACTAGTATAAAGATTTACATTAGACATTTCCCCACCAGATATAATTAAAGGCGTTCTTGCTTCATCAATTAAAACTGAATCTACTTCATCTATGATTGCAAAGTTTAGAGGTCTTTGAACTCTTTCTTCTTTTTTAACTACCATATTATCTCTTAAATAATCAAATCCTATTTCATTATTTGTAGAATATAATATATCACAATTATATGCAATTTGTTTTTCTTCTGATGTCATATCTCTTGTATTTACTCCTACTGTTAAACCTAGGAAACGATGAATTCCACCCATCCATTCAGCATCACGACTAGCTAGATATTCATTTACAGTTATAATATGAACTCCATCTCCACTTAAGGCATTTAAATATGCAGGAAGAACAGATGTTAAGGTTTTACCTTCTCCTGTTTTCATTTCTGAGATATTTCCATAATGTATTGCAAGTCCACCCAAAATTTGAACAAAATAATGTTTTTCTCCTATAACACGAAATGATGCTTCTCTTGCTGTTGCAAAAGCTTCTACTAAGATATCTTCTAAAGTTTCTCCTTTACTTAATCTCTCTTTAAATTCGTTTGTTTTATTTTGTAGTTCTGTATCAGTTAATTTTGAATATTCTTCTTCTAATTCAAGAATTTGATTTGCTAGAACATTAAATCTTCTTAATTCTTTGTACTCATGATCGAATAATTTTTTTAATATATTCATCATACCATCTCCCTTAGTAATTTATTTTATCAAAAAAAAAGACTTGTGTTAAGCTTTTTTCCTATTTTTACAGTATTTCTTCATGTTTTTCTAAATATCTTTGCGATATAAAAACTTAACTTTTTGTTGTGGACCAATTTGATGATTATATTCCATAACTACTAATTTATTCATAATTTTTACTTGTTCTAGTAAATCCATATTTACAGATTCAAATCCCATTATTTTATATTTTGAATCTAGTGTTACTTTAAGAAATTTCTCTTTATTATCATTTTCTTCACTTGATAGAATTGGACTACCTACATTTAAAATTTCTAAGTATTTTTGATAGATAAATTCTAATGAAAAAAGAAAACTATTTTTGTATTCTGAATCATTTCTCTTTTCTAATTCTTCTAATATACACTCTAATAATTCAAAAGAATCTTTTGGTAAAACTTTGATTTCTGAATCTGATAGAATCATATAATAAGTACATACATAATATAGGCTTTTATCACATGCCATTAGCTTTTCTTTACTAGATGAATAATAGTTTGATAGCAAAAACAGAGATTCTTCTTCCAAGTCTTTTATTGAAATTTTGTTTTTTGTATTTAAAAATAAATACTCTTGAAATTTTTGCAAAAACATTAGATAAAAATAATTAAAATCTACTTTTCCCATTTATATCACCTGGTATTTTATATTATACTTTTTTGATAATTATAGCAAGTTAAAAAATAAAAAAGGCTAAAATTAGCCTTTATTCTGATTCAATTAAACCATAATTTCCATCTGTTCTTTTATAAACTACAGTTGGTTTATTAGTTTCACTATCTTTATACATATAAAATTCATGATTTAGTAATTCCATTTGAAGAATTGCTTCTTCTTCATTCATTGGTTTTACTTCGATAGTTTTTCTTTTAATAACTTTGTGTTCGTCTTCAATTTCTTCTTTAAAATCAATTTTTTCAAAATTAAAGTCATAACTAGCTTTATTTTGTTTTGCCATTAATTTTGTTTTGTTTTTTCTTACTTGTCTTTCTAATTTATCAATAGTTTTATCCACTGCTGCATAAAAATCTTCTTTAGTTTCTTCTGATCTTAGAATAAATGATTTTAAAGGTATGGTAATTTCTACTGTTTGTTCATGATTTTTTACTTTTACTATGACATTTGCACGAACTGCATCACTATTTTCTAGATATTTTTCTAACTTTCCTAGCTTTTCATTAATATAATCTTTCATAGCATCAGTAATTTGCATTTTATCTCCTCTGATGATAATTTCCATACTATCGCCTCCTTATATTTTGATTATAGCATATTAATATAAAAATTGCTACTATATTATAGTAGCAGTTTCTTTAAGTAATTTTACATTTATCGCTTGGAATCCTTTACTAGTTTCAATAAGTTTGAATTCTACTAATTGATTTTCTGATAAAGTTTTATAACCATCTAATTCAATTGCTGAGTAATGAACAAAAATATCCTCATTTTCTCTAAAACCAATAAAACCATAACCTTTATCATTATTGAACCATTTCACGCGTCCAGTCATCATACCTCTATAGCACCTCACATTCTACCATCTTTTATTTTCTATTGGTGATTTAATCTTAACAAAATTTTTGCTAATTTTTTGTTTTTTCTAGATTTGGTACTTTTTAGTAAATTAATTAAAATTTCTCTTTCAATTTTCGACAAAATATGACATTTTATCTACTTCTTAAATAATTTATTATTTCTTTTTTCTTAGTTCTTGAGACAATATTAATTTCATTTCCATCATTAAACATCATTATATTACTTTTAATGTTATATGATACCACTTGTTCTACATTAATAATATAACTTCTATTACATTTTATAAATCTTTTATCTAATTTTTCTTCTAAACTTTTTAAATTACCACTATACATATATGTATTTGTTGTAGTTTTAATTAAACAAATTTTACTATCTTTTTCTTTCTCAATATATAATATATTTGCAAGTCTAATATTATATAATGTATTTTTGTAATTATATTTTAATGTTTTTGGACGGTTATCATAATTTTTTAAACTTGTTTTTATTGCACTTTCTAATAATAAATTATAATTTGAATTTGTCTTTAATAAATAATCAATAGGCATAATATGATAATCAATAATTTCATATTTATAATCATTGGTATTTGAAATAAATATTATCATTGACTGCCAATCGGATAATTTTTCACGAAGATATTTAGCTATAGTTAAACCTGATGCAGTTCGTGAATTAACTGAAAGAAGACATATTTTAAAGTTATTATTATCTAATGATTCTTTCCAATTCTTGGAAAATGAATTTACTGAACTTATTTTATATTCTTCATCAGAATTCATCATTATTTTTTCTATAATTAATTTTATATTTTCTATTGAAGAATCATCATCGTATATATAAAATTCTAACATATTTGTCACCTCTAATTTAAATTTTAATTTAAAAAAGCACATCTGTGCTTATTTATTGGTTTTCTCTTTAGAGTTTTTCAAAAGCTTTTTTTCTATTGATGTCTTATCAATAATTATTGTTGTATGGAAAATAAACCAAATTACAAGTAAAAAGATTATTATATAAATTATTTGACCTACTTTTTGATTTATTAGAGTAAAACATATTGTTGCTGATGCAAAAAGAATATTGATTCCATAAATTATTAATACTGTTATTGTTTGAGAAAAATTCATTCCTAATAGTTGATGATGAAGATGTTGTTTATCTGCTTTGAATGGTGGTTCGCCTTTTAATAATCTTCTAATAATTGCAAATAATGTATCAAGTATTGGAATTCCAAGAATTGTTACTGGAACAAAGAAAGAGATTAAAGCTGGACCTTTAAATTCTAATAATGTTATGACCGATATTATAAACCCCATAAATGTCGCACAATCTCCAGCAAATATTTTTGCAGGATGAAAATTATGGATTAAAAATCCTAATGTTGAACCTAGCATTATTAAAGTTAAAATCATAACAAGACTACCAGCACGACCTTGATAAAAACCTATTATTGCTATAGTAATATAAAATATTGAGCATATTCCGCCACTTAAGCCATCTAATCCATCAATAAGATTTATAATATTTGTACACCCTACTATAAAAATAATGGTTAATGGGTAAGCCAAAATCCCAAAATCAAAAGAATATCCAAAGGCTGTAATATTATTTAGTAATATTCCTCCATAAAATACTATAACCATAGCTGCTAATAAATGGCCTAACATTTTATGAATAGCTCTTATAGGTTTTATATCATCAATAATTCCTGTTAAAACTATTATAAAACTACCTATTAAAATAGAATTCATTCTTATACTTTGTTCTCCAAACAACATATAACCTAGTAGAAAAGATAGAAAAATCCCTACTCCACCGAGTTTTGGCGTAGCGTTTTTATGAATATGTCTATTTCCTTCCTCAGATCTTGGTAGATCAATAGCTCCAATGTGATGAGCTATTTTTTGCATTAAAAACATTATAATAATTGAGAAGATAAAAGTAATTGATACTATCTTCAAAGAAGATAAGAGTTGTAATTTCATAAATTTCACTTCTTTCTAGACTAATTATACCAAATTACAGTTTAAACATAAAGAAAAAACCAATTTTATTGGTCCTCTTCTAATAGTTTGATGTTATCTAATAAAATCCCTGTTCCTTCAGCAACACATGTTAGAGGAGTTTCTGCGATTAAAACGGGAATTGTTAATTCTTCTTCAAAAAGTTCTACTAATCCATTTAATAGAGCTCCACCACCTGTTAAAATTAATCCTTTTTCCACAATATCTGCTGATAACTCTGGAGGAGTTTGTTCTAATACATTTTTTGTTGCTTTTAAAATTCTATTTATACTATCTTTTAAAGCTTCTTTTGTCTCATCCTGTGTAATTTCTATAGAATGTGGAAGTCCTGTTATAAGATTTCTTCCTCGTACTTCTAATTTTTCTTTTTTACTAGGTTTATAGATATTTGTAAATTTTACTTTTATATCTTCAGCTGTTTTTTCTCCAATAAGAAGTTTATATTTATCTCTTATATATTTTATAATGTCTTGATCGAGAGTATTTCCAGCTATTCTAACTGATGTAGAAGATACTATTCCATTTAGAGATAATATGGCAATATCTGTTGTTCCTCCACCAATATCTAATATCATATTGGCTGTTGGCTTAGATATATCCATTCCAGCTCCTATGGCAGCTACTTTAGGCTCTTCTTCTATATAAACTTTTCTTGCACCAGTTCTTTCTGCTGCTTCTTTAATAGCATTTTTCTCTACTGGAGTAATATTAGTTGGACAACATATTAAAATACGTGGTCTTGCAATTAAATTTTTTGCTTTTATTTTTTTTATAAAGCTATTTAACATAATCTCAGTTAATTCAAAATCGGCAATTACACCATCTTTCATTGGTTTAATTGCTTTTACTTTTCCTGGAGTTCTCCCCAACATCTCATTAGCTTCTTCACCTACAGCAATTACTCTTTTTGTTTCAGTTTCAACTACTACTACACTAGGCTCATTAAGAACTATACCTTTTCCTTTTATATTAATTAAAACATTTGCTGTACCTAAATCTATTCCTATATCTTTTGCTAGCATAATTTCATTCCTTCCATTTGTTATTTTACCATAATTTTATTCATTTATAATAAAATAAATACATTTTAGTAAAAAAAAAGAATTAATTCTTTTTTTCTTGAACTTCCTTATTTAAATAGTTTATTGGATTGACAGGTTGTCCATTTTCATAAATTTCAAAATGTAAATGATTTCCTAATTCTTTATCTAATTCATTTGTTCCACTTTTTCCTAATACTTGTCCTTGTGTAACTACATCACCTTTTTTAATAGTTATTTCACTTAAACTTTGATAAGTAGAAATTAAATTATTTTCATGTTTAATTTCAATTACATTACCTAAAGTTTCATCTTCTTTTACAGAAATTACTGTTCCTTCTAAGATTGCTACTACTTCAAAAGTTTTTTCTGAAATATAATCAATTCCTGTATTTTGAAGATATGTATTATCATGTACGATTATAGAATTTCTTTGGGCATCTTCTTCACCTTGATGATCGTAATAACTTTTTCCAACTGTTACTGAAGGATCAGTATATGGATTTATTATTGACTTTGTTGTATTAACAACTGGTTGTGTTTCATCTATAACTTCTTCAGTTATATGGCTTGGGTCTTGCTCTACTGATTTTAAGGATTGTTTAGTTAAAAAAACAATTGTTAATACTGGAACTAAAATTAATAACATTACTACTATAGGAAATACTTTCAACTTCACTTTCTTTTTTATCATATTTTCACCTCAGTATAAGTTTTTCCCAAAAAAAAAGATTTATACTTCTTTTTAAAATAATTTTCCAGAAGTAAATAAATCGTATAAAAAATTAGTAACTAAATAGATAATAGATATTCCCATTAAGAAATAAAATACTCGTGCTTGAATTATTTTATTTTTTTTAAATATTTGATTTATATTTACTGAATCCATCGCCCAAATTACTATAATAGTAACTAGTATATATAAGAAAAATTTACCTTGCATTGTCATACCTTGTAATTTTTTCTACTCTTCTTTGGTGTCTTTCATCATTTATAGGATCTGCAGCTATAAATGCATCGATGTACATTTTGATATCATTCATATCATCTGTATAGTTAAATGTCATTACATTCGCACCATTGTCATTTCTACTTAGTATTGCATCTTCTACTGAATTTATTTTGGCACATCTTATGCCTTTTACTTTATTAGCAGCAATAGACATACCAATACCTGTTCTACAAACTAATATTCCTAAATCAGCTTCTTTACTTATAACTTTATCACAGACTATAAATGCAAAATCTGGATAATCATCTGTTGGTGTATTTTCCATACTACAGTCAATAGTATCAATATTTTTACTATTTAAATATTTTATTACTTCTTTTTTGTATTCAACCCCTCTATGATCACTTGCTATTGCTATTTTCATATAATATCTTCCTTTCTATTAAATCCATTATATCATATACTACCTAGATAATTTGTAATAAAAATTAATAGATTTTCTAAAATCTTTAAGAATTACTTAATTAAATGAACTTGAATTATAATTATTGTAGAAAAAAACTAGATTTCTCTAGTATTTATTTCTTATTTAATTGTAAAGTTTCATTAGCTAAATTTATTTTTATATAAGAGCAGTCATCTGAAATAAGATAATCACTTGTACTATATTGTGGATCTTCATCTTTTGGTCCAGCTATATTTTTTAAACTAATAAAACTGACTGTATTATCATTTATCACGTATACTCCACTAGTTTCTGTCACACCTTCGAAATTAGCTGTAAAAGTTCCATCTTCTTTTAGATTATAAGTATATTTATAATCATATGATACTCCAT